>CAMVQS010000038.1 GCA_947169685.1 uncultured Prevotella sp.
ACTGATTATAAAGAGAACCACCCACTATTCAGTGAGGACTTCTTCACTGATAGTAGTCGCTCATTGTATTGGGAAGGATTTCTCAAGCGAATCAAGTACAGCAAGCAATTGTCCTTTACAGATGTTGGTGCTCTAATTCGTACTCAATTGCTGCCGTATTGGGATCAACTGCGTTCAAAAATGTAAAATAGTCAATTATCGCAGCAAAGACTTATTACCTAATATTATATTTATGTATAAAACTTGGAGGGCTTTGATAACCCTCCAAGGATTTTACTCTTCTACTATCTGTTCTTCGACAGTAAAAGCTTCCATCATCTCTGCTTTTCCTGCTTCAGCAATTTGCTGACGGATGCTTTTTACACATGTTTCTACTTGCTCGTCTTGAGCGTTCTTGTTGTACGGACTAGCTGTCTCAGAGAATTTCAGCGAGCCATACTTTGCTGTAACCAGCAACTCCTTTTTTGTTGTCATATATAATAATTTTGACGTTGGAATGAGCACTATTGCCCACCCCACTTTATTGATTATGGCTCAATGGCTCGCTACGACAATCAATAAAACTGGTGCAAAGGTACGTATTTTTTCCCATTATTCAATGAAAGATGATTAAAAGATTATCATTTTACTCTCTTTTCTATGTTTTTCTCCATTTATTTATAAATAATGTGTATCTTTGCACTACCCTAAAAGAATAAATATGTTAAATCAGTGTACCAACCTAGAATTATTACGGCCCCAATAATAACAAGTAACGGTTCCAAATAGAACGGAACCTTTCGTTGGGCATAAATACTTGCAGCAATCAGAAAACGGTTGTAATTTTGCAGCGTGAAAACCAAAAACAAAAAAAAATGCATACAGCAAACAACACCAACAACTACACAGTAGAGGCACTTGTTGCCAAGTATCGTAATTTCGTAATGAATCACGCTAATTGTGAATTCATAGACATTGACGATGAGGATCCATGGGGACTTGCACAATATGGATTAGACGGTTGTCCTGACCATCAATTATTAATTGTACTCTATAATGAAGTTGCAGGAAAGGATGCAGACCTGGATATACAAAAAAAACTTTCAAAATATGCTGAACATTTTTGGAAGGATGCTTTAACTTTGGAAGAATTTACATTCTTATGTGATCATTTCAAAGAGACTGTATATTATTTGTTCTCTAAAGGGCTATGTTATAGAGATGATGCATTTTCAAACACTATTCATCTAAGAAAAAGGGACATTTCTATTATCACAAAGATCAGTAGCAATGTCAACGCTAAACCTGGAAACAGCATTTATATCGAAGATGACATCCTAGGAGATTGTGCCATGTTATTTCCACAATGTATCATCTTGTGTGAAGATGACAAAGACGAGTCAGCGCTGAAGAAGATTCGATTATTCGCTGCAGGTATTCGATACCGTAATATTGGTAAGATAGAACAGGAAACAATAGATATTATCATATCAGGTTCTGGATGGTTCCCTGGGAAGTTTATTTCAGCTGATTCATACTATGCTGCTTTGGAAGAAAATGGTATGATGATTTTAGTGACTCATCCTTTATTTATGGTAAGCACAGATGAAAGGGCCATTGCTTTTAGAAATCGGCTAATAGTAGATAAAACTCTTAGGTCAATTACTAAATATTCGAAAAGCAATTGTTCTTATCGATATGTCTTAATCATTGAGAAAACGGAGCATTCTGAAGTATTTATTCAGATTCAGGACCAAGACAGGAAACAGTCAAAAAGTGTTGATTTTCAACAAATTAACGATGATATTTTCTTTCCTGGATATTATTTCGTAGAAAGACCAAAAAATGGAATTCCTCTTTCTGAACTCGTAGAGTTTCTTCCTGAACTTCTACAGTATTATAATTGGCACTCCCCCGAACCCCAAAATATTTCTATAGAACAGCCATTGGTCGTGTTTGAAGATTTAGGCAGTTCTTTTAAGGATGCTGATATGAATATAAAAACATATAAAACTGGTAGTGAGTATGGCGATGCTTTCTCACTCCAAGGTTTTTATAATGTGAATTCTCCATGCGCACTTCTTTATGCTGGCACCAAAGAGGTATATGCAGGATATTTTACAAAGAAATGTGAGGCTCCTTATGGTATTCTTGATGCTATCGCATGTTTTGTAGCAAAAAAGAATATAGATTTACGCTATATTACATCTTTGCTTTTTGATCCAATTGTAGTGAAACAAATAACTGCAATCTATTTGGATTTCTATTACAGTGGGATGATGATGTATATGCCTGTTTTTTTAGAGAACATTATCGTTCCGTATCATGATGAAAATGAACGTAGTACATATTTATTGGAGGCATGTTACGATGCTTTATGTACCTCAAAATTCGAATCAAAACAAGATAAAGAATTCTATAGAAAGGCAGTACGTATGCGCAAACACGCACTGACTCAATCCCTCACTTCCATTGAGGCGATGTTCTATGCTTTAAATGCATATCGCATCAAGCAGAATGGCGAACTTCATGATGAAGACAATATTTCACGTAGTCAACGAAAGACTGTTCGTGAGGCATTTGAATTCATATCTCAAGGTCTGAAGGATATGCTGCCAGCATTGGATCATATAGCATCCGTAGATTATTCTTTTGGTAAACCGGAATGGATTGATCCAGAGAAGTTCATTGAGGAATATATTAAGAAGAACGAAAAAGGCTGGTTGAATTTTAAATCCGTTATTACATGGAAACAAGGTCATAATCAGGCTGCTGAAGACATGAAAGATCCCTCTACGGGAGATATCATCTTACGGAAGGGAGACTCTCTAAACCTGTTCTTGTTCCCTAAGGATGCATTAGAACGAGTATTCAAGAACATAATTTCTAATGCCCAAGCGCATGGATTTGTCGATAAGTCACGCAACGACTATCAACTTCGATTCTCATGGCATGTTGATGGTATGGCATTGATAGTTGAAATAGACAATAATGGTTCAGCTATTCCCGACGATAGAGACACAGCTTCTTTATTGGAGTATGGAGTTTCCACCAACCTTCACAATGATGGCCACAATGGCATCGGGTGCAACGAAATAGATGATATCATGCAGAGATATAATGGAAATGTGGAAATTGTATCTTCGCCCGAGGATGATTTCCCAGTTAAGTATATTCTAACGTTTAATCGTTCTAACACTGTTAGATCTTTTAAAATGTAATAAGGTATGAAAGCATATGACTTGATACAGGTACTATGGGTCGAGGACGACCCTAAAGTGACAGAAACTTATCCGCTAAAAGCAGAGAGTTTTGATTTGGAATTGGTATCATTCCCTTGCTGGGATGATGCCAAGACCGCATTAGAAAGTGATTATGACCGCTGGTCAGCAATTATTCTTGATGCAAAATGTAAGCACCATCGCGAAAGTGCAGATAACGCTATAAGATTTCTTGGTGAAGCATTAAAAGATATTTCAAAGTTAAGCGAAAAAAATGGCCACATCATTCCCTGGTATGTTCTAACTGGCGGTGATGAGTCTGAGGTATCAGATTCAATCAATGACGAGCGTATGCAATGGGACAAGGACTGGACTGATAGTGAAAACAAAAAGTATTATTCAAAAAATGTAGACAACGAGAAACTGTTCAGAAGAATCCGTTATCATGCATACAAATCTCCTCGTATACAGATTCAGGAGATGTATCGCCATGTCTTCGATGCAGTAGAAGAATGTGGTATCGATGACAACGGTTATAATGCCCTTGAAGATTTGCTTGTGCCAATACACTTCCCTAAAGATATAAAGGATAAGGACTATAACGACAAGTTCGAAAAAGCTCGTACCGTTTTGGAATATATCTTCCGTTCAATGTCAACACATGGCATTCTTCCTGATTGGGGTAAGCAAGTAAACCTTCAATGGTCTAGTTGCTTGTTGTCCGGTATGTCAGCTATAAGAAAGGATGAGAAAGGGAATGATGTGGTTATTATCGAATGTAAAAAACAAATACTTCCTGCTGTTCTTAAAGAAACACTAAGAGCCATGACGAGAATAATACCAGCCTTTTGCCATTCTGACAACAAGGAAGAAAAGGATGTAAAAAAAGAAGAGTATCTAAGTAAAGTAGATGATTCAACCTTGCTCCTTAAGAGTTTTGCTTTTCAAATAAGTGATTTCATTCTTTGGTACAGGAACTATTTAAAAAGCAATGGTAATATCGAAGAAAATGCCGCTAATTGGGTAATTAAAGATTATAAAGCAGCTAAAATAAAGAAGAAAAATGGTTCCAAGTAGAACGGAACCGTTCACAACCTTGTTTTTCTTGCAAGGTTGAGAAAACCATCTTACCTTTGCAGCGTCAATCTCTGAAACCACCCCAGAGTTGACGCTGTAAAACGTTAGTGGTGGGAACAAAAATTCTGAAAGCTATGAACAACAACACCGCACTTCAGACTACCGAGAATCGTAACTTAGTATGCAACTTGCCTAATCTGAAACAGGCAGAAGAAATCTTATTAGATGCAGAGCTCGAGCTGATTGCAGAAGAGGAAACTGCCAGAGATGTTGCATTAGATACGGAACTCGAGCTAATTGCAGAAGAGGAAGCTGCTAGGGATATCGCATTAGATGCAGAGCTCGAGCTGTTTTTATGGCAATGAAAGCGATAACTTCTGCTTCTTAATCAATTTCAATCTCTGAAACCACCCCAGAGTTGACGCTGCAAAATGTTAGTGGTGGGAACAAAAAACAGAATAACGACTATGATAAACACAGCTCTCCAAACCATCGCAACGAAGGCACTGCCAGTACTTTCTAGCGAGTCGCTCACCTATAACGCTGCTAAGAACGTGTTCCTGACGCAGGGATACACCAGCGCAGCAGGAAACATGTACTACAAAGCAATTCGCCTCTCGAACAGGCTGATGGTGTACTACGATCTGGGGCAGGGGTACGCCTATACATTCCTAAATGGCATAAAGCTGTTCTGCTTCGACGGACAAAAGGCAAACCTCATTGCCCAGAAGTACTGGGGTGGTTGCGACTGGCGAAAGTTCGACGAAAAATTCGCCAAGGAGCAGAGCATCCTCATGCTGAAAGACTTCCTTGAAGGTCAACTGAAGTTGCAGGGAGCTCACGTCAGCGACCAGGAAATTGCTAGCTTCGCAAGAAGCATGGTAGAAGAGACACAGCGCAAGCAGTTAGCCTAAGGGAGACTGCCTGCGACAAGGATAACACAAAGTTCAACCACGAAAACCGAAAAACTATGGCAACACTGACCAAAGCAATCAACAAGAGTCTGTTTGACAGCATCCTGCCTACATACGGCAGTCCTCGCGTACATATCCCTACTTGGGACAACAGTCAGAAGATGTTCATCTGCGACGAGTACGAAAGCAGTAACGGACACCGCTACTACCTTGGCATACGTTTCTGCGACCGTATCATCATCGTCGAGAAGGTGGGTCTGTACCACAGCTGGACCTACATCGACAGCATCGAGCTGTATGCCTTCAACGGGCAGAAGATGGAACTGATCCAGAAACGCGACTACGACAAGGTGTTTCGCAACGAGGCTTTTATCCGTCAGGAGTCAGAACTGATGGTTAAAGAGTTCCTGACAGGCGTCATGAAGACCCAGCGCATCTGTACTCCGGCGGAGCAGATTGCAGAACAAGCTCAGACACTGATCTCAGGATGCTACAAGAGCTTCCTTGACCCAGACTTCAACACACGTTTAACCCAAATTCTTCCAAAACTCGAACAGCGATAACTATGGAGAACATGATCGACACACAAAACAAGCAGCAGGTGATGGCTTTCGAGCTGATTGCCAACACCAACAGTAGTTTCTTCCTCACTGGTAGGGCAGGAACAGGTAAGACAACCTTCCTCCGCAAGGTCCAGCAGCTGGTGGATAAGCAATTCATCACGCTGGCACCGACGGGTGTAGCAGCCATCTTAGCAGGTGGTGATACCATTCACTCGTTCTTCGGATTGCCGATGGATGTCTGCACGCTTGGCACGATGGGTAAGATGAATGAAGCACGCATCCAAGCACTACTCCATACGGACACTATCATTATAGATGAGGTGTCGATGGTGCGCTGTGACATCATTGATGCCATTGACTACACAATGCGTAAGACATTGCGTTCGTCGTTGCCCTTTGGAGGCAAGCAGGTCATCTTCGTGGGTGACATGTTCCAGTTGCCTCCGGTGCTGAAGCAGGGAGCAGAAACAGAGTTGATGAACGACCTCTATCATACAGACGACTGCTTCTTCTACAAGGCAGACGTCATCAAGCGCATGCGACTAGTGAAGATTGAGTTCCAAAAGGTGTATCGTCAGGATGACGAGCAATTCCGACATATATTGGATAATGTCAGGCTCAATAGGGTTAAACCTGAGGATCTTATGCGCTTGAATGAGCGTGTTTGTCAACCTGCGAAGGAGGATGGCATGGTTATTACGTTAGCATCTCGTAATAATACTGCTGATACCATTAATCAGAAGCGACTTGCTGAGATTGAGGCTGAGGAATACATCTATGAGGGTACTGTGGAAGGGAAGTTCGAAGAAAAACGCTTTCCTGTCGATATGAACCTGAAGCTGAAAGTTGGTGCACAGGTGATGTTCACACGCAACGACCAGCATAAGCGTTGGGCGAACGGCACTATCGGAACAGTGACCAAGTTGTCCAAGGACGAGATACAGGTAACGACAGACGGAGGGAATGCCTACGTTGTGCCTAACTGTTCTTGGGAGTCGTACAGCTATGAGTACGATAAAGAGGAGCGCAAGATGAAGAAGGAACTGACGGGAACCTTTACCCAGTATCCGCTTCGGCTGGCCTGGGCCATCACAGTACATAAGAGTCAGGGCATGACGTTCGACAAGCTCTACCTTGATCTGAGCCGAGGAATGTTTGCTGCAGGACAGCTCTACGTAGCACTAAGCCGTGTACGTTCGTTGGGAGGCTTGTTCCTTTCTCGTCGTATCATACCCCAGTATGCACACACCAGTAGAGAGGTGCTTTCTTATGCCAGTGGGTACAACGACGAACAGGTCATTAACAGCGAGATAGAGAGTGGAAAGGCTGTATATCAGCTGCTGAACCATCACGACTATGATGAAGCTGCCAAGCAGTATTTGTTGCTGGTACACAAGAAAGCCGCCAATGGTGACATCAAGGAAGCTATGCAGCAGGCCAAACGTTTCTTGGATACAGTCATTTGCGATGAAGGCATCTATGGTATCATTGAAGATGTTCCTGCACCTTTAATGGAGGCAGACCACTGGGCTCCCAGATTCCTTGTTGCTCTGCTGAGCCTCTATGCGGGAAAGTTTGAGCAGGCTTTAGCCTATGCTGAAAGCGTACTGGCTCTGCATCAGTGTCAGGAAGCACTATTCGTAAAGTCTCGCTGTCTGGCAAAACTCGAACGCTATCAAGAGGCAGATGCCGTGAACGTGCTGATGGGCGATGTGTTCGACATGTCAATGCCAGATGCAAAGGTGCTCTACATGATTGCTATGCTCAACGAGCTGCACATTGGAGATCCTGGCCTGAGCCTGATGCAGGAGCTTATCAAGGTAAGGCCCAAGTACAACAAGGGAATCCTGTCGCTTCGTTATCTGATGAAGCGAAAAGGACTGATGCTGGTGAAAACATCGGACGATCCTCGTGAACTAGTGGATGACTTCAACTCAGACATCTCTGAGAAGGAGTTCACTCAGAAGTTAGTGATAGCGCGAGAGAAGGCTCCGAAGGCTGTAGAGTATCTGCTCCGTCTCATCAAGAAACAGGACTTCGACGGTGAGGCAAGTGCCACCTAAGACAACAACAAATATAGAAAAACCACAAAACCTAACTACTATGACAAACACACACCACAACAAAGAAGACCAAATCCTTTACAAAGTTCTCGTGGATGAAGTAAGAGAGAAGGTGCAGAAACTAAAGGAGTTCGGCATGAGTGAGAAGGAAATAGCTTCTCTCTTACAAAATGAACAGCCTCTGCTCAAATTGACTATCAGCAGGAACTATAGATTATTTCTTGGTAGCGAACGTATAGAGGTTCACATGGAGCCGCTGGTGAAGGCGGTGTATCTGTTGTTCCTGAAGCATCCGGAGGGAATTATGTTCAAGCACCTGCCGGACTACAGGGAGGAACTGACGGGCATCTATGCGAAGCTAAGACCATTGGGAATGAGTGAGAGAGCGGTTCAGAGCATAGAGGACGTGACGAACCCGCTACTGAACTCCATCAACGAGAAGTGCGCCAGGATCAGAGGGGCATTCCTGAGCCAGTTCGATGACCGCATGGCTAAACATTATTATATAGATGGCCCACGTGGCGAAGCCAAGAAAATCTCATTACCCAGGGACCTCGTAATTTGGGAGTGAGGGTATAGATGATGCTGTGATGTATGAGGGCTGAGGGAAGAAGGAGGATTACGGGACGACTCCCTGATCCCTTCAGTGTTACAGCTAAATCGGCTCAAAATTTGTGTGTTTTATGCATTTTTAAGCTCACAGTGAGCCGATAATTCGAAAATAATGCGTAAATTTGCGCCAATAATGACGCAAAGTAATGGATATATCAAGAAAGATTCTACAGTTTCTGCATTATCATCCGCTTTCTTCGCGCGATGAAATAGCAAAGGGCACAGCCTTCGAGGGTAGCGACGCTACCTTAAAGCGTCTCATTGCAGCTGGTGTTCAGCGTGGTGATATCGTTGTTGAGGGTAAGGCTCGTGCCACTCGTTATCGTCTTTCTGACCAGGAACATCTGTTGATGCCGCTCAATCTGGATACCTATTTCGCACAGGATGTAGATGAGCGACAGGTGCAGACGTCCTTCAACTTTGAGCTAATTCGTAAGCAACTCCCAACCGTAAGTCTTTTCACCGATGAGGAGAATATACGTCTGCAGGATTTACAGGCAGGGTTTCGCCAGCATGTGAGCGAGATGACCGAAAACGAATATCGCAAGGAGATGGAACGTTTAGGCATTGATCTCAGTTGGAAATCGTCGCAGATTGAGGGAAATACTTATTCATTGCTGGAGACAGAACGTCTGCTTCGTGAGAGTAAGACCGCCGACGGAAAGACCAAGGAAGAAGCTGTGATGCTGCTCAACCATAAGGACGCATTGCGCTTCATTCTAGATAATCCTGACTATCTGCAGACCTTAACGGTCAGCCATATTGAGGATATTCACCAGTTGCTCACCAAGGAACTATCAGTTGACAGAGGTATCCGTCATCGTCGTGTAGGCATCACTGGCACCAACTACCATCCGTTGGATAATGAATTCCAGATTCGTGAGGCCATGCATGATACATGCGACCTGATAAACGGCAAGGAAAATATTTTCGAGAAAGCGTTGCTGACTCTTGTGCTCCTGTCGTATATACAGCCATTCTCTGATGGCAACAAACGGACAGCCCGCATCACCAGCAACGCCATCCTTATTGCCAATGGCTATTGCCCGTTGAGTTTCCGCTCTGTCGATTCTATCGACTACAAGAAGGCGATGCTTATCTTCTACGAGCAGAACAATCTATACGCCTTCAAGCAGATCTTCATCGACCAGTTTGAGTTTGCGGTAAGGGAGTATTTTTAGGCAATTATAGAATTTCTATTATAGAATTTGTATAATTGACTTCTTTGCCCAGAGACCTCGTAATCTGGGAGTGAAAGACTTTTCATTTCCGCAAGCCTTGTGAACGAAAAACGTTTGGTCGATAATATTTAATCACGTATCTTTGCAAGCAAAACAACAATTCAAGAATTTATGGAAAAAGTTAAGATGTTAGGTGCATTGGTGGGTGATATTATCGGCTCATTTTATGAATTTCATAATGTGAAGGCAACTGATTTTGAGTTGTTTACTCCCTACAGTAAATATACGGATGACTCAGTGATGACACTGGCAGTCGCAAAGTGGCTGGTAGAGGATAATGTTCATACGATTCATTATTTAATAACATGTATGCAGGAACTGGGACGCCGGCATCCTAATGCAGGATACGGAGGGCATTTTGATAGTTGGCTTTATAAGGAGAATCCACAACCGTATAACAGTTGGGGTAATGGGGCTGGCATGAGGGTGAGTCCAGTGGGACTGTATGCAAAGACATTGGATGAGGCGTTGGCATTGGCTGCCATTACAGCAAGTGTCAGCCATAACAATCATGAGGGAGTAAAGGGCGCTCAGGCGATTGCAGCAAGCGTATTCCTTTGTAAAGAAGGAAAGAAGAAGTCAGAAATCAAGGAGTATGTGGAAAAGACGTTCGGATATGACCTTGACAGGAGGATTGCTGATATTCGTCCCAATTATTGGTTCGATGTGTCTTGCCAGGGCAGCGTACCTGAGGCTATCATCGCATTTTTGGAGGGCAACTCCTTCGAGGAGGTAATTCGTCTGGCAGTCTCGCTTGGTGGTGACTCTGATACCATTGGTTGTATGGCAGGTGCCATAGCTGCCTGTATGTATCCGATTCCTGAAGAGATAGCAGAGAAATGTAATAGCATCTTGACGGATGACCTGAGGGAGATTAAGGATAAGTTTTGTGAACTTATATAAATAAAGGATACGAGTTGGTTAGTACTACTACCCAACTGAAGTTGACTACTGAGACAGAAATGAATTATAGTAATTCTATTATAGAATTTGTATAATTGACTTCAACTTGCCAGGGGGATTCTTTGAGGTAGCAAGAGCTCTTGACGTAGAAAAGGAGAAAGTAAAAATGCAAGAATATGAGAGTAATTCATAACAAAAACATAGATATGATGAAGAATACATTTGTTTGTATGATTGTAATGGCTGGCATCACGATGATGGCTGGGTGCTCGGAGAAGACTGGTAAGAAACAGGAAGTGGTGTCGAAGATTCAGCTGAGTGGTAAGGATAGTGCTTCCGCCATCGCCCTGTTTGAAACTTATCTTGGGTATAGCCAGGCATTTGCTGACTCTGCCGCAATGGATGCGGAATCATTGAGCGATGGGGCTGCAGAAGGTTATCAGCAGAATAGGGTACATGTGGATTCTGTGTTACATAACTGTATTGTGTTGGTGAAACAACGTAACTATGACAAGCTGCTTACTACGCTGGAGAAGGAACGATTCAATATCTACACTCATCCTGGCAATATGGTAAATAACGAAACTGGACTGGTGAAGTTGTTCTCATTGCTTTACAATCAAGTGTATCCAGAGGCTGAGGACAGCTTCTACATGAAGATGCTGCCCATCTATGAGTTTACCTTGACACACATGGAGATGCTTGAGATGATGGGTAAGGAACGGCATCCTGACTATGAGGCGATTCAGCATCTTGTCAATCATGCGAGGGAACTGACAGAAAGCCCAAACAATAGGAATGAAAAAGAAGAACATAATAATAAGGTAAGATATGGAACAGATATGTGAATGTATAAAGAAATCGATGGAGAATGAGTTGAAGCCCGTCACAACGGGATTCAGATTCCTGGACGAGACAATAGGAGGGTATTACCCTGGAGAAGTGACCACGATAGGCGGATGGATGGATAGCGGAAGGTCTGCGTTTATTATTATGCAGGCTCTGCATACTGCTCTTGAATTGAATATTCCAACGTTACTCATCCGAGGGGCTATGGGTATAGGTGAACTGGTAGCATCAATGGCTGCATACTATTGCAGCATTGAAGCCATAAATATTCTAACTATCCTGCGCTCTCCTCTCTATCAAGAACGCATTGATGAGTTTCTTCATAAGTTGGAGAAGGCTCCTTTGTATATATCGAGTGTAGATTCAGCAGAGAAGTATTTCCGTCTGGTGGAGAAAGCTGTGGATGAAAAGGGGGTAAAGATCGTGTTTCGCGATGACATAGACGATATTATTGGTGATCATTTGTCATATTGGTGTAAGCAGAAAGAGCTTGCAACAAAGCTGAACATTCCGATTGTGTGCAGTCTTTTTTGCTCCTATTCTACAGATTATCCTCGCAAGAAGAGATATTTTTTGTCTGACTTTCCCAAACATGTAGCGGATGTCGTGCTGGGATTCTTTGACTACGAACAACATGGGCTGATAGAGGATGAACGTGGAAATGACCTGAGGCAGATGCTGCAGATTGATATTCTCAAAACAAAAGGTACAACAGGCAGGCAAAGCGTCAGAATCAAGAAGAAAGACTTATACCTGCGAAACTATACAAAGGAATTGCAGAAGAGGACTTTGGAAAGCCTGCTAATAAAAACCGATGTGAATGTTGAAAATATGATGAAGAAGTTTGACCTGGAAATGGTTGACGAAGAAATGATATATTAATAATGTAAGATCTAACAAGGGAGTATGACGGATTTTGAGTTTATCATGGCGGAAAGCCGAAGATATTATCACACAGGGTGGAATGATGATGAGTTGAAGGCTTGTCTGGAGCTTTTGCCATCGCTGACAAGAGAAGAACTGATGAGGCTATATAGGTCTCAGTGGGTTGACGGGACACTGAGGAAAGAGGTGTTCCAAGTGCTCTTTGCTGACAAGATAGGGAAGCGGGAGGAACATGTCAAGAACATGCCAACAGATGAACTGATTGAAGAGTTCAAGGACAAGAAAAGTGGTAACCTTGCGTTGATAAGAAAAGAACTGCGTGAACGTTACAAGGCGGATGAAAATGGCGACCGCTTGAAGATTTTTGATATTTTCAGCGTCTCGACAAAGGCTGACCAGCAATGGGTGGTGTCGCAGAAACGCAAGGAATTGTCTGAGAGTGCGAAGGGCACATGGCCATCACCGCCTTGGAAGAGATAGGAACAACTATATTTTAGTTCGCAAGCCTTGCGAAGATTTTTCTGTGTCAGGTTTATTTTGTATTTTTGCAGTCGGAATAAGATAATCGCATGAATATGATGGACAGCAATAATAACATGCCGCTGCTGGACTTCCCTGTGGTGAAGAACCAGATGGACGGTATTATCAAGGTGATTGGCGTTGGAGGTGGAGGCTGCAACGCTGTGAGAAACATGTGGAACGAGGGTGTGGAAGGTGTGACCTATGCTGTGTGTAACACAGATAGTCAGTCGCTGGCAAAGTCGCCCATTCCTGTGAAGATCATGCTTGGAGAGTCTGGCCTTGGGGCTGGCGCTAATCCTGAACTGGGACGCAAGGAGGCGGAGAGTAACTTGGAGGATATTGAAAAGTTGCTCTCGGACGGCACGAAGATGGTGTTTGTGACAGCTGGCATGGGAGGCGGAACGGGTACTGGTGCTGCTCCTGTGATTGCCGGCGTTGCCAAAGCAATGGGCATACTGACGGTTGGCGTGGTGACCATTCCGTTCTACTTCGAGAAGAAAAGGAAGATTGTGAAGGCGCTGAAGGGTGTCGATGAACTGAGGAAAAACGTGGATGCTTTGCTGATTGTAAACAACGAACGGCTGTGTGACGTATATGCAGACTCTGACATCACCGTGAAGGAGGCCTTCCAAAGGGCTGATAACATCCTGAAGGATGCCGTGAAGGGCATCTCGGAACTGATTACGGTACATAGCGACGGCAGCATCAACCTGGACTTCCGCGATGTAGAGACAACGATGCGGAACGGTGGGGGTGCCATCATGGCGATGGGACGTGCCAGCGGTGAGCATCGTGTGGAAAAGGCCATTCTTGATGCGTTGGACTCTCCGCTGCTCTACGGAAACGACATCGGCAAGGCCAAACGTATCCTTTTCAATATCTATTCGAGCGACGATGCTCCCATCTTTGTGCGTGAGATGCAGGAGATTGACGACTTCTTTGACCAGCTCGATCCTAACATTGACGTTATCTGGGGTACCTCGACGGACGACACGCTGGAGAATGACGCCAAAGTGACCATTCTGGCAACTGGACTGGAGGATGACCTGAGAAAAGAAAGGGACGAGAGGGATTATAACACAGGCGACGAGTACTATGAGGAGTTGATTCCCAAACTCTATAAACCGCAGAAGAAACAAAGGGACAAGCAGAAGCCAGAGCCCAAGGAAGCTGTTCCTGAGCCTGACTTCCAAGTTGAGGTGGCCAAGGAGCCGGAACCTGCTGTTGTTCCCCCTATTGAAGAGCCGGAGGAAGATCTGAAAGACGAAAAAGAAGAAACGGCATTGGACAAACTGAAGGCGTGGTTGTGGAGAAAGACTGAGAATGTATTACAAGACGTTGACGACTAATGACGATGGAAGAAGGCTACGTACAACCTGAGGCGATTGCCAACGAACTGAAACGGCTGGTTGAGCAGTTGCAGACAGCAGGAAGGACAGACTTGCTGCTGAAAGCCCTTGGTACGCCCTTGTTGGAGGAGCTGCGCATTGAGGCGGCCAAGCCTCATCTGAGCCGCCTGCTCATCACAGCGGACTTTCGTTTCGTGCTGATGGACTATGACAATCTGGAGATTGAGCTGCAGCCTGTCCACAAAGCGGTCTATCTGCTGTTTCTTGCTCATCCTGAGGGCATCGAGTTCAAACGTCTGGGGGACTATCGCGATGAGCTGACCAGATACTACATGACAACGGCGCGCTGGATGGACCGTCAGAAGATTGAAGAGAGCGTGAACCACCTGACCAATCCACTCGATAATGCCATCAACGAGAAATGCTCACGTATCAAGAAGGCTTTTTCTGACGTGAGATGGACGACTATCGTGCCAGCTACTACATCATCAGCAGCCATACCAAGAAACACGTCAACGGTTCGGCACGTATCTGGTACGAACGTCTGAAGGTGATTACTCTGCCGCGGAAACTGGTGAATTATTGAATAATCGATTAGTCTGCATTTGACTTTGTCTTCCTCTGTCACTTGGCCACTCAAGCAAACTTGATGGCTCTCGCTGCTCCATCGGTTCAGGAAATATAAAGAAAAACAAGTTTTCCCTTGGTATTTCGCTCAATTTGCTCTACCTTTGCATCCGATAATGAATAATCAAGAATGTACGATATAGAAAAAGTAAGAGCTGATTTCCCCATTCTGCAGCGAGAGGTATATCAAAAGCCGCTGGTTTATCTCGACAATGCGGCAACTACGCAGAAGCCGTTGTGCGTGCTTGACGCCATGCGTGAGGAGTACCTCAACGTGAATGCCAACGTACACCGTGGGGTACACTACCTTAGTCAGCAGGCTACAGACCTGCATGAAGCAGCCCGTGAAAAGGTACGGCAGTTCATCAATGCCAGCAAGACCGAGGAGATTGTCTTTACCCGTGGGACCACTGAGGCCATCAACTTGGTGGCATCGTCGTTTTGTCAGTCACAGATGAAGGCTGGCGACGAAGTGCTGGTGACCGAGATGGAGCACCACTCGAACATCGTGCCTTGGCAACTGCAGGCAGAGCGTCTGGGCATCGTGGTCAAGCACCTACCTATCAGTGATGACGGACGTCTTGACCTCTCAACGCTCAACGCTTCGCTCTCAACTAAAACGAAGCTGGTGAGCATCACCCACGTCAGCAACGTGCTGGGTACCATCAACCCCATTGCCGATATTGTCCGTGTGGCGCACGAGCATGGCGTCCCCGTGATGGTTGATGGTGCGCAGAGTGCACCCCACATGAAGATTGATGTGCAGGCACTGGATTGTGACTTCTATGCCTTCAGTGGCCATAAGATGTACGGCCCCACCGGTATCGGGGTGTTGTATGGAAAAGAGGAGTGGCTGGAGAAGCTGCCTCCATATCAGGGTGGTGGCGAGATGATTGACAAGGTATCCTGGGAACGTACCACCTTCGAGCGCCTGCCCTTTAAGTTCGAGGCTGGCACGCCCGACTACATTGCCACCCATGGTCTTGCTGCTGCCATTGACTACCTCGACGCTGTAGGTCTCGACCAAGTTGAGGCTCACGAACAGGAGCTCACCCGCTATTGCATGGAGCAGCTACAGACCATTGACGGCATCAAGATATACGGTCCCCAACTCTCTCCTCCCTCCTCTCTCCTCTCTCCTCTAAGAGACGCCGTGGTCAGCTTCAACGTCGGACAAATCCATCATCTTGACCTTGGTACCCTACTCGACCGTCTGGGCATCGCCGTACGCACAGGCCATCACTGTGCACAACCGCTCATGCAGCGCTTAGGTGTCAGTGGCACCGTACGTGCCTCGTTTGCCTTGTATAACACAAAAGAGGAAATCGATGCTTTAGTAGCCGGCATCCGTCGTGTGAGCCAAATGTTTTAATCTTTATGTTGAAGAGTCATTTTTACGAAGGAAAGATTGAGGCTGGCTGCGATGAGGCTGGCCGTGGCTGTCTGGCAGGCAGTGTCTATGCTGCTGCCGTCATTCTGCCGCCTGACTATCAGAACGAACTACTTAACGACTCCAAGCAACTGACGGAGCGTCGCCGTTACGAGCTGCGCGACATCATTCGGCACGATGCCGTAGCATGGGCGGTGGGTATCGTGACACCCGAAGAGATAGACCGCATTAACATTCTCAATGCCTCTATCCTTGCCATGCACAGAGCCTTGGATCAGTTGGAAGTACGTCCAGAGGCTATTATCATTGACGGCAACCGCTTCAAACCTTACTTTCCTCCTCCACTCCCCCACTCCTCTACTCCTCCCATCCCCCACACCACGATTGTCAAAGGCGACGGCAAGTACCTCAGCATTGCAGCAGCCTCTATTCTGGCCAAGACTTACCGTGATGACTACATGAACCTGTTGGCAGAGGAATACCCGCAGTACGACTGGCGTTCCAATAAAGGCTACCCTACCAAAAAACATCGTGACGCCATACGCGAATATGGCATCACGAAGTATCATCGTAAGAGCTATAACCTCTTAGGCGACACGCAGCTCAGCTTTGATTTTTAGTATAGTTCCGCAGGAATGAGCTTCTGCGCATTCTCGAAGTCTTCGACGGTATCGAGCTCGATAGAGAAGAAGTCTGTGGTATCGACGATACGGAAGGTATGCCCCTGTGGAATGAGCCGTTCGAAGGCACGCTCATAGAAGATATCTATGAGTCCCTCACCCTCAATCATCTGCTCCAGCTCCTTGAAAAGTGCCTTAGAATAGTCTGCAGTCATCTTCTCAATGCCCACACTCTCGCCAATGGCTTGTTCAATGCTGCACACCTTGCTGATTTCCACCACACGACCTTCAGCATCAAGGATGACTTTGATTTCCTCTTCGCCCAGCTCATGACGGTTCAACGCAAGCACACTACCCTCATGCTTCAGCACCTCTGGCAGGATCTGCGGGTCAAACAGTATGTCGCTGTCCATCAGCAGAAAGTCCTTCCCGTCGGTATAAGGACGTGTCAGCCACAACGAGAAGATGTTGTTGTTGTGGGCATAGTCGGGGTTATCAATGAAATGAATGGTGAGCTGCGGATAGTGCTGCGTAAGGAAGTCGCGAATCATGTTGGCACGATAACCGGTGACCACCACCCAC
This sequence comes from uncultured Prevotella sp., assembly GCA_947169685.1. Classification (GTDB taxonomy): domain Bacteria; phylum Bacteroidota; class Bacteroidia; order Bacteroidales; family Bacteroidaceae; genus Prevotella. The sequence goes on from CAMVQS010000038.1 coordinate 17,398, forward strand.
TCGGTGATACCTGCAGCAATCTGCGCATCCATCGTACGCTGCAACAGCGTACGTTCGCCAACAGTGAGCAGGCACTTGGGACGTTCATCAGTGAGCGGGCGAAGGCGCTTGGCCATGCCCGCAGCAAGAATTACTCCAATCATGCTCCCTTCACTACTCTGAGAATCGTATCCACGACAGTCTGTGTCTGTTCCTTACGGCCCAGCGTGATACGCAGGCACGACTCCAGTCCCTTGTCGCCCATAAACTTAATCTTGTAGTCCTGAATCTTCAGGGCCTCCATCAGCGCATCCTTGATTTCCAAGGGATACTTGATGAGGATGAAGTTTGCCACCGACTTATACACCTTGAAGCCGGGCAGTGGGTCAAGCTCCTTCTTATAGAGCTGGCGTCCCCACTCCATGTCATCGGCCACCTGACGGTAGTGTTCATTGCTGTCGAGTGCTGCCAGTGCCACAGCCTCCGAGAAGCGGTTGTAGCCCAGGTACTTGTTGACCCAACTGAGGAACTGGTCGTGTCCCTTGCCGATGAAGCCGAAACCGACACGCAAGCCAGGCAGTCCGTAGAACTTCGAAAGGGTACGCGAAATGATGAGGTTGCTGTACTTCTCAACCAGCGGAGCGATGTAGGCGGTATCCATACTGATGAAGCTGGCGTAGGCCTCGTCGATGAGTACCATCGTATCCTCAGGAATGTTCTCCATGATGCGTCCAATCTCGTCAGGTGTCAGACCGTTACCCGTGGGGTTATTGGGTGATGCCAGCAGCAACATGCGTGGATGCACGCGGTTGGTATATTCAATCACCTCATCCACGTCATAGGCAAAGGTATCCTCCTGCTCGTGCAAAGGGTACATCTCGTAGGTGCCGCCACACTCATTGGCTACCTTGTTATAGTACCACCAAGAGAACTCTGGAATGAGAATCTTCTTGTTGTCACCCACCATGAGGAAATAGTGGATGGCATTCTTCAACATGTCTTCGCCACCGTAGGTCAACAGCACCTGCTCCTCGGGAACACCGTAAATCTCACTGAGACGTACGGAAATCACACTTTTCTTGCCCTGGTCGTAGATACGGGTATAGAAACACAGCGTCTTGGGGTCAAAATTCTTAATCGCCTCAACCACCTTCTGGCTGGGCTCAAAGTTAAATTCGTTTCTGTCAAGATAATTCATTTCTTGTTGTTTTTATAGATTCTGCGTGCAAAGGTATGAAAAAATTATGAATTACGAATTAAGAATGATGTTTTTTTCGTACCTTTGACTTTCGTCGAAGGTACTCTCGCTCGAGAAAACTCAAAATTCTTTTGATTTTCTCCTCGCTTAATCGTACTTTGAGAAAACTCTCGAAGGTACTCTCGCTCGAGAAAACTCAAAATTCTTTTGGTTTTCTCCTCGCTTAATCGTACTTTGAGAAAACTCTCGAAGGTACTCACGCTCGAGAAAACTCAAAATTCTTTTGGTTTTCTCCTCGCTTAATCGTACCTTTGCATCCGTGAAAACAATTATTGGCTTTGATGCGAAGCGTATTGTGCGAAATGCAACAGGGTTGGGCAGCTACAGCAGGACACTGGTCAACGACCTTGCCGTGACAGGTGCCGACAGCCTTGATCTTCGTCTCTATGCTCCTGATGAAGGACGTGACGAGCTACGTTCACAGATCGTCCTTCGTCCCAATGTCCGTTTCTGCTATCCTCATCGTTCGACCTTCAAAGCTCTTTGGCGGAGCCGGGGCATTATACATGATTTAAAAGCCGACGGCGTGCAACTGTTTCATGGATTGTCAGGCGAACTGCCTATGGGAATTCGCAAGTCAGGCATCAGAAGCGTGGTAACTATTCACGACCTCATTTTCATGCGTTATCCAAAATACTACACATGGCTTGATGCCAAACTCTATACGTGGAAGTTCCGCCAGACGATTCGCGAAGCCGATCATATCATTGCCATCAGTGAGTGTACCAAGCGCGACATCATGGAACTGGGCGGTGTCAGTGAGGACAGAATCAGCGTGGTTTACCAAAGTTTCGCTCCACGCTTCTCACCCCTTGCCTCTCACCTCTCACCTCTTACCTCTCACCTCTCACCTTACATCCTCAGCGTTGGAACTATCGAAGAGCGCAAAAATGCATTGCTGACCGTCAAAGCACTGTACTATCTTCCAGAGAACCTGTCGCTACTGCTCGTTGGTCGGCCTACCGACTACGCGAAACGCGTCCGAAAGTACGCTGACCATCATGGATTGGGCCGTCGTGTTATCATACGCCACGACGTCAGCAACGAGGAACTTCCGTCACTATATGCCGGTGCAGAGGCATTCGTCTATCCTTCCCGTTACGAGGGTTTTGGCATCCCCATCATAGAAGCCATTGCCATGGGACTACCTGTTGTGGCTGCCACTGGCTCCTGTCTGGAAGAGGCAGGCGGTCCCCACTCGCTATACGTCTCGCCTGACGATGCAGAAGGGCTTGCCGCTGCCATCCGACAGGTGTTACGTGGTACAGAGGGACGCGAGGAGCGTATTCTTCGGAGCCGTGACTACATCCGTCGTTTTGAAGGTGCTGACGTGGCGCACCAAGTGATGGACGTATATAACCGAATTATTAATACAACAACATAGGAAAAGACATGGATTTATCAATAGTATCACCCGTCTATATGGGTGAGAAAATGCTGGAAGAACTGGTACGGAGGATACACGAGGCTGTCCGTCCGCTGACTCCTGACTACGAGATAGTATTGGTCAATGACTGCTCGCCGGACGCTTCTTGGAAAAAGATAACGGAAATCTGTACGAAAGACAAGCAGGTGAAAGGCATCAACCTGAGCCGCAACTTCGGACAGCCCTATGCCATAACCGCCGGCCTCAGCTATGCCAAGGGTGACTATGTGGCCGTGATTGACTGCGACCTGCAGAACAAGCCCGAAGACCTGCCCGCCATGTACCGGAAAGCGTTGGAGGGCTACGACATTGTCAGCGCACGTCGTGTGGTACGCGAGGACACCTTCCTAAAACGCATGTCGTCTGCCGTATTTCATCGGGTATATGATTTCCTAAGCGGATTTGAGACAGATAAGGCCGTAGCAGAGTTCGGCATCTATAGTCAGAAAATCGTTAAGGTATATTGCAGCATCCCCGAGTATTCACGCTCGTTTGTGGAGCTGATACATACACTGGGCTTCAAAAAAGCTACCGTCGATGTGTTGCACGACCACCGACTGGAGGGCAAGAGTTCCTATAACCTGTATCGCCTGCTGAAGCTGTCCTTCAACAGTATTATCTCCAACAGCAACCGCCCGCTGTACATCGCCGTCTCGCTTGGTTTGATGATGTCCCTGCTTTCATTCATGATGGCTATCTATAACATCTTTGCCAAGTTCATCGGCCTAAACGAAGTCGTCGGTTATACCTCGACCATCTTCTCCATCTGGTTTGTAGGAGGCATTCTTCTCTTCATGATGGGTGTGTTAGGACTCTACATCGGCAAGATCTTCGACCAGGTAAAAGGCCGACCAGTCTTTATTGTCAGTGAAACTTTGAACATTTAAACGTTATGATACCATTCAACAAACCCTACTGCTCTGGCCGTGAACTGAGCTATATACAAGAAGTCTGCCACTCGACCACCATGTCGGGCAACGGACAGTTTACCAAGTTGTGTCATGGGTTCTTTGAGAAACGCTACAGTTTCCCCAAGTGTCTGCTGACCACGTCGGGCACTGACGCACTGGAGATGTGTGCCATGCTTTGCCAACTGAAGCCTGGCGACGAAGTCATTGTACCGTCCTACACCTTCGTGTCGTCAGCCCTTGCCTTTCTGCGTGAAGGAGCCTACGTGCGGTTTGCAGACAGCGGTATGGACAATCCCAATATCACGGTGGAACAGATAGAACCGCTCATCAATGACAAGACACGTGTCATCGTCGTTGTGCATTATGCTGGTGTAGCCTGTGACATGGACAGCATCATGGCATTGGCAGAGAAGCATCACTTGCTGGTGGTAGAGGATGCAGCCCATGCCATTGATTCCTATTACAAAGGCCGTCCTTTAGGCAGCATCGGTCACTTTGCCGCCTTCTCGTTTCATGAGACGAAGAACATCAACTGTGGCGAAGGCGGTATGCTTGTGGTTAACGACGAGCGTTACATAGGACGTGCAGAGATACTATGGGAAAAAGGTACCAACCGTGCGGAGTTCTATCGTGGCATGGTCAATAAATACGGCTGGTGCGACATGGGTTCCTCGTTCCTGCCCTCTGAGTTCAATGCGGCCTACCTCTGGGCGCAGTTAGAACAGCTGGATGATATTCAGAATAAGCGACGACACATCTGGGAGCGTTACGACCAGGCGTTGCGTGGTCAGTTGCCCACAGGCATCACCCTGCCAGAGCTACCAGACTATGCCACCAACAACTGTCACATGTACTACATGCTTTGTGAATCGTTGGAACAGCGCACGGCACTGATAAACTACCTAAAGAACCATGGTGTGCAGACCACGTTCCACTACTTGCCCCTACACTCCAGTAAGTACTACGAAGACAAACACGACGGACGGGTGTTGGCCAACTGTGACCGCTATGCGGAGACCCTGGTACGTCTGCCTTTGTACTATGAGCTGAAGGATGAAGAGATAGACCAGATTACCAAACTGATAAAAAGATTTCAGTAAGCATGAAGAAAATAGGCAGTGCCGTCAAGTGGTTCTTCAGCAATCCCACCTGTGTCTTTTTCCTGGGATTAGCCGTCGTGTTGCTGGCCACGTCGTTAGAGGTGTTTCGTGGGCGCAACACCAATTACTTCGACTATCAGGACTCCACACGTATGTTCTGGGAAGGGCTCAGTCCCTATAACCTGGAGTATGCGCAGGCACATAGCATCTATTTCCTCTACTCACCAGTATTCAGCGTCATCTTCGCCCCCATATTCTTCCTCCCCTGGTGGCTGGGACCTTTCGTCTGGAACATCGGCAACTACAGCCTCTTTGCGTTAGCCATTAAGATGTTACCACAGCAACTGGATAAGTACAAACATTGGATTTTCCTATTTTTGCTCTCTGTTGTCCTGCAGACAGTTTTTTGCTACCAGCACAACATCATCGTCAGCTACATCTATATTTTCGCTTTCATCCTGCTTGAACGGGGTAAGGCCTTCTGGGCAGTGCTCCTCATCATGCTCTCTGCTACCACCAAGGTCTATGGTGCTGCAGAGCTGGCCATCCTCTTCTGCTATCCGAAAGTGTGGCGAAACCTCGGCTATGCCGTGCTCTGTGGGGCTGCACTGCTGTTGTTGCCTGCCGTCAATACAGCCTTCGACAATGTCTTCGTGCTCTATCAGGAGATGTTTGACATGATTGCCAGTCACCACAGCGATTCCGACTTCATCGGCATTCTCTTTGCCCGAGGACTGAAGCCACTGCTGTTACCTAACTATCGCTTAGTGCAAATCGTCGTGCTGGCCATGTTGGGCGTGGCGTTCTTTGCCCGATACAAACGCTGGAAGGACTTTCGTTTCCGTGTACAGGCATTGGCAGTGCTGACTGGCTACATGATACTGTTCAGCGACTGTCCTGAGACACATACCTATATTATCACCCTACCATTTTATGCGATGGCTTTCTGGCTACAGCCCCGTCGCACATGGATTGACTGGACACTCTTCTGGTTGCTTGTCATCAACTTCTGCATCCTGCCTACGGACGTGCTCTGTCCTGCATGGTTGCATGAATATATCCATCAGACCTTCTGGCTCGACGTCTATACCTACTTCGTCTGCTGGCTGCGCATCCTCTGGTGGGCCGTAGGACCAGACAAGAGTTTAGAAGTAAGAAGTAAAAGGATAGAAGTAAGAGGACTGCTCCTTGTCTTGTTTTTCCTTCTCCCATTGGGTATGCAGGCACAAAACAGACCCACTACCAGAGTCTTTATCGTCAAGGGCGTACAGTTTAAGATGAAGTTCGTGCAGGGAGGTTATTTTGAGATGGGTGCTTTGCCACACGACACGCTGGCTGATGCCGATGAGGTACGCCACAGGGTTTTGGTAAACAATTACTACATAGGTGAGACGGAGGTGACACAAGAGCTTTGGGAAGCCGTGATGCCCAAGAACCGTTCCAAGCATAAAGGAGCCAAGCTTCCTGTAGAGTATGTTACCTACGATATGTGCAAAGAGTTTATTGCCCGCCTCAATGCCATGACAGGACAGCGTTTCCGTTTGCCAACAGAAGCAGAATGGGAATATGCCGCTCGTGGTGGACGGAAATCGAAAGGTTATCTTTATGCAGGCAGCAACAACATAGACGAAGTGGCATATACACTCTCTAATTGCCAAAAACACGTGTATTTGCCCGTCGCCCAGTTCAAACCCAACGAGCTGGGGCTCTACGATATGTCAGGAAATGTGTGGGAATGGTGTGAGGACTGGTATCGCAAGACACCTGACAGCAAGCCTTCCAGCAATTTTCACGTCGTTCGCGGAGGCGGCTATGACTGTAGCCCCCGCTATTGCCGCTCAACCAACCGTTTCATGTATGACCAGCGTCGCCGTCGTGACCTTGTCGGTTTTCGACTGGCGATGTAGCAGAAAAAAGAATATTTTATTTTGTATTTTGCTCACTTATTTGTAACTTTGCCAGCTGAAAACGTAATTTCCGTAAAGAATGATGAAAGCAGGACGACTACTGATGTTATGCTCCATTTTGGCACTATTAGGTTGTCAAGATGAGATGGCCGACAGCCCTGCCCATCAACTACGTAACGGCACCCTCGCCTTCGTCCCTTGCGCTGACGACACACGCAGCAACCGCTACGAGGGCGCTCCTGTCGAAGGTGCCACCTATACCACCATGCTCACAGAAGACGTCTTCCACGTCAGCGGCTACAGCTACGACCCTACAAGCGGTGAGACGGCAAACAACGTGCCTGCTCCCAACTTCTTCGTCAATGAGGACGTGAGCTATATTGACGGGGTATGGCGTGCATCAGGTCCCTACCATGTGCCGGCAGCCACCGACCTTACCGACTTCTTCTTCTGGTTTACCCCACAGAACACCGAGGGTGTCACCATGCCCGACAACCAAGAGGGCGGCCTCAGACTCACCTACCAGGTGCCCCTTGATGTAACGAAACACCCAGACCTGCTCACCGCCCTCACACCAGGCTACGTCTATGACAAGGACGACCCCGCTGCGGTACCCGTCACCTTTCATCATCAGCTCACCGAGCTACACTTCCTGGTGGGTGAGAACCTTTCGCCAGGCACTATCGAAGAGATTGCCTTCGTTGATGTCTGCACCAAAGGCACGCTGGCAGTAGCTGACGGCACGTCGGGCACATGGCAGGACATCACACGGGGCGACATAGCCTTTCCCCTGAGTTTTCCGACCCGCTTAGACCGTGAGACACGCGTGGGTGACACCATCCTGACCAGCGTCATGATGATTCCCCAGCAGTTCACTGCTGCAACCCAGCGCATACGTATCAAGCTCAACCTCCAGAACGTAGAGACTCACTACCTCTACGCCACCCTCAAGGACCTCGGTGCTGGTGCGTGGGTGGCAGGCCAGTCGGTAACCTATAGGCTCTCCTCCTCGGCCCTGCGGCAGGACGAGGTCATCGACATTACCGATGTCACCCCCAAGGACTTTGGCAAAGTGATAGGCAACGACGGCCGTGTCTATGAGCACAATGACTACTGCAAGCAATCAACAGGCGTGGATGGTGTAGCCATGATAGCCTATGTGGGCGAGAACCCCGGCGATGCAGACAATGCCCTTGTTGACGGCCAGCTGAAATACCGAGGACTGGCTATTGCCCGCACCTCTGTACCATTACAGGGAACTTACGGTTCATTCTGGAGTACTGAACGAAAATTCTCTTGTCCCTACTTCAGTGAAAAGGATTTTACCAAAATATGGGATGCCTCGACAGGCAAGTTCGGTGACCTGAACGGCATCAACAGTACACTATTGTTAGCCAACAAACAGTGTAAGAAGCAATATACCGAAGCACACACACATCAGGCAGCAGAAGATGCCTTGAGTTATATAGCGCCGAGTGACCCCACCTTCGACCCGACGGATCATCACATGAGCCAATGGTTTCTGCCTACTGCCAGCCAGTGGCTGATGTTCTATCAGGCATGTGGCGTTCCCATCGAATATTGGACATCAGCAGGATGGTGCCCAGGAGCAGACGGTTCCACAACCGTTTCTGCGCAACGAGCCAACAAAGACATTGTACAAAGAACCTTCAGTGCAGTCGGCCTACCTGGGTTTGAGATAGACATCTACCACTTCTGGAGCAGTTCAGAGTATAATTCAGAATATGTATGGGGGACATGGGTGCACGATACATACGGACTGCTCTTCACCCATGGCTTGTCTAAAAAGCAAGATTGCCACGTCCGCCCCTTCCTGGCATTCTAAGGTTTGAACATATTGGAAATGGCATACAAGGGAAAAAACCTTTATTTTATTATGACCTTTTTGCCGTTCACGATGTTAATGCCTTTCCTTGGTTGCTCCAACCGATGGCCGTTCAGGTCGTAATAGACTGACGGAGAACCAGCGGGTCGCAGGTAGTCAGCAGCTCCTGCCGAGGTGGTGCCGCCATTGTTGTTGTCGTCAAAGTCACCGATGGCGATAGTAAGTTGTGGCGCACCACTGCTATTTTCAATGATTGTCTCAATCTCCGATGTCGGCACGCTCAGGTAAGCTTCACCCGCAGGCAGATAGGTAGCCGCTGTCAGGGCAACAAACTTGCCATCCACCAACGTCATGTTTGTATATTGCACGCCACCGCGCGTTTCCGTAGGCTGCACCTGGGCACTGCTGAGCTGACCCAGCGGGTTGACCACCACCTTGCCGTCGCCCATGAGGTACGACGCGTTTCTGGCTTGCCATGCCGTATTTTCACGTTGCATATTGTAGCGGTGCCCCGCAGTGCCAGAGAGCACGTAGCACTCGCTGCCATAGAGCAGCAGATGACCCGCAGTGGTAGGCTCAATGGGCCTGAGCACCACACGGCTGTTGGCAGCGTCTATCCCTGCTACGGTATAGACCCTTAACCCGTCAGCATAGGCATCAGCATCAAACTCCATGCTGAGCGTCGTGCTGAAAGTCCGCACGGGCTTGTCCATGGTGATGTAGAAGTTCATGTACGGTGTCAGTTCGTGATAGCCGTTGTGCGCTGTGAAATGATAGCTCAGCCAGAATGGCACATTATACATGTCGGGAACCGTTGCACCATTATCAACCAATTGTTGTGAAAAGGTGTAGGTATATCCAGTGGGCTCGGTGGTTTTGGGGATGGTGTCAATCCACACGCGGTTTCCCTCGAAGGTCACCGTCTCCAGCTCGTTCGAACGGAAGGCATCTGCTCGGATGATGGTCACCTGCTCAGGAATGGTCAACTCTTTGAGCCTGCTGCTCTCAAAGGCTCCAACGCCGATGGTCCTCACCTTGCT
>CAMVQS010000039.1 GCA_947169685.1 uncultured Prevotella sp.
TTGTCGATGGACTCTTGTGACACCTGCGGCTTGCGCAGAATATGGCGGACATTTACCTTGTCACCACGCTTATCGATAAGCTGGATGATGTGGAAGCCATACTCGGACTCCACGACCTTGGAGACCTTACGCGGGTCTGTAAGATTAAAGGCAACAGCAGCAAAGGATGGATCAAGCGTTCCACGACCGACGAAGCCCAACTCACCACCATAACGCGCAGAGCCAGGGTCTTCCGAATACATACGTGCTAATGTCTGGAATGTAGTCTCACCCTTGTTTACACGGTCGGTGAACTCACGCAATTCGTCCTTGACACGGTTAATCTCTTCCTGTTCCACCTTTGGAGTCTGTGTGAGGATTTCCACTTCCACCACTGTGGGCACGAACGGAATACTGTCTTCAGACAGGTTGGCAAAATAACGACGCACCTCAGCTGGTGATATAGAAATGTCGGACACCAGTTTCTCACGCATGCGCTGAATCAGCATCTGTTTGCGTAATTCCTCACGCATCTCAGAACGAATCTGGCTGATGGGCTGTCCACGATATTCCTCGAGTTTCTCGCGTGAACCAGCCTGCGTAATGAAGTACTCGATACGCTGCTCTACATTGGCATTGACCTCAGACTCCGTCACCTCGATACTGTCGATGGCAGCCTGATGGAGAAACAATTTCTCAATGGCGATACGTTCAGGGATGGCGCAGTCGGGGTCACCCTTCCAGCGTAAGCCTTCCATCTCTGCCTGCAATCGCATGCCCTCAACCTCAGATTTCAGGATGGGTTCATCGCCTACCACCCAAATAACCTCGTCAATCACATGACGACGTGTGGGATCATCATCGTCCGTGCCAGGAATCTGTGCTGTCAGTCCGGCAAACGGTAAGAGAGTCAATAGACCCAGTCCGATTATCTTTGACTTTTTCATTCTATCGTTTTCAAAATAGATTTATTCACTTTAACTTTATACTGTCGGCGTAAGCCCTCAACCCATTCCCGTTCGCGTTGCTGCTGAAAGTCAGCCAGCACCAGTTCACGATACGTAGGGAAGTCGCGTTTCTTCAGCTTCTTGCCATAACGTTTCTTGTTCTTCTTGAAGTAACGCACCAAGGTCTTCTCGTCTGGCTCCGGAAGATTTCCAAGTGTTGTTTGCGTCACTTGTGCCACCAACGCCCCCTCATGATATTCGCGAGCCAGCAGCTCATCAACGGCAGGCGTCGCACATGCCGAAGGACTGGTGGCGCGAGGAGTCAGGAACCACTGGTGAACCACCTCGCTCGTTGCCGGCTGGCGGTCAATCATAGCCACGATATGCCAACCTGCCGGTGAGAGGAAAGGCTCGCTCACCTCGCCAGCCTGCAAAGCATACGCAGCACGTTCCACTTCCGCCAGCAACTGGTTGGGGCCTATCCAGCCCATGTCACCACCATCCGAAGCCGAAGGATCGTCAGACAAACGACGTGCCAAATCGGGAAAAACGGCTCCACCCTTCAAGGCAAGAGCAATGGAATCGATACGCAGTTTCACGCGAGCCACTTCAGCAGCCGAAGCCCGTGTATCAACCCGCAACAAGATTTGCATAGGATTAATCATGTCACTATTGCCGGCAGCAGTGCATGCCATTCGGTAACACGCCTCAGCTTCAGCGGTATTGAGCGTAGCCGACGGTCTAATAGCCAGTGTAGGTTTCGTCGGTAGCAGTTCATAGCCAGCATCTACAGCCGCAGCCACCTTCAGCTTATAATCAATGAAACGGTCGAGGAAGTCGTTGACAGAAAGAGGCTCAGCATCAATTATCGCTACGTTACGATGATAGCTACTGGCAAACTCCGAGCGGAGCACAGGCATACCATTGACCGTCATCAATACAGGATCATCGCCGGACTGAGCATAAAAAGCTACAGCCGACAAGCAACAAACCCATGTCAACAACCACCTCTTCATCTTTTTATCAGTCGTTCGGACGTGAGTAGTTAGGAGCCTCACTGGTAATGGAGATATCATGCGGATGGCTCTCCATGACGCCGGCATTGGTGATACGTGTGAACTTGGCTTCGTGCAGACGCTCGATATTGGCAGCACCGCAGTAGCCCATGCCAGAACGCAGACCACCAGAAAGCTGATAAATCACTTCCTGAACAGTTCCCTTATAAGGCACACGACCAGCGATACCCTCTGGAACAAGTTTCTTTACATCCTTCGTATCCGACTGGAAGTAACGATCCTTCGAGCCATTCTCCATTGCCTCCAAGGAACCCATACCACGATAGCTCTTGAACTTACGTCCGTTGAAGATAATGGTCTCGCCCGGACTTTCCTCAGTACCAGCCACCAGTGAACCGATCATAACGCTGGAACCGCCAGCAGCCAAGGCCTTTACGACATCACCGGAATAACGAAGTCCGCCATCAGCGATCAAAGGAATATCCGTACCCTTCAAAGCTGAATAGACATCATAAACGGCACTCAACTGAGGAACGCCTACACCTGCCACAACACGGGTGGTACAGATGGAACCGGGGCCAATGCCAACTTTGACTGCATCAGCACCATTCTCGGCCAGCATCTTTGCGGCAGCACCCGTTGCCACATTACCTACGACGATATCCACGTTGGGGAAGGCAGCTTTTGCTTCACGCAATTTGTCGATAACACCTTTTGAATGGCCATGGGCCGTATCAATGATAATGGCATCAGCACCTGCATTCACCAACGCCTGCATACGGTCGAGCGTATCGGCGGTAACACCGACACCGGCAGCCACACGCAGACGACCCTTATCATCCTTGCAGGCCATGGGCTTGTCCTTGGCCTTGGTAATATCCTTATAAGTAATCAATCCGACCAAGCGGTTATCCTTATCGACGACAGGCAGCTTCTCAATCTTGTTCTTCTGCAGGATATCGGCTGCTGCCATCAGGTCGGTCTGCTGGTGTGTCGTTACGAGGTTATCCTTTGACATAATCTCATCAACGGGACGGTCAAGACGACGCTCAAAACGCAGGTCACGGTTAGTCACGATGCCCACCAAACGCTTATCGTCATCGACAACAGGAATACCGCCAATGTGGTACTCAGCCATGATTTCAAGAGCTTGAGCAACTGTAGAACCAAGGGGAATGGTAATGGGGTCATAAATCATACCATTCTCAGCACGCTTCACGATAGCGACCTCACGTGCCTGATTCTCAATAGACATATTCTTATGAATCACGCCAATACCTCCTTCACGGGCAATGGCAATGGCCATACGACTTTCGGTAACGGTATCCATAGCAGCCGTCACGAAAGGAATGTTTAACTCGATATGACGAGAAAAACGCGTTTTCAACTCTACCGTTTTAGGTAGTACCTCTGAATAAGCGGGGATTAACAGGACGTCGTCAAATGTCAGGCCGTCCATCACAATTTTGTCTGCAATAAATGATGACATAAATAGCTCCTTTAAATTTTATTGCGTGCAAAGGTACGAAAAAGTTGAAAGTTAAAGGTTGAAAGTTGAAAGTTTTTACTCCTCCTTGTTATTTTTTAACTTTCAACCTTCAACTTTCCGTCTAATTGGCCATATCCGAGATAAACTTGATACGAATGAGACGTATCTCATCCTCACTGTAGTCTTCTCCCAACTCATCAATGGCCGCCTCAAGGTCATCGGTATCACTGTCGGCAAAATAATCGTAGATATCATCAATGTGATCCTCATCCATTACCTCCTCCAGGAAATAGTCAATATTGAGTTTGGTACCACTATAGACGATGGCCTCTACCTCGTCGAGCAAAGTCTCGAACTCGATGCCTTGGGCATTAGCAATATCGTCAAGGGCTATCTGACGGTCTATGGCCTGAATGATCTTCACCTTCAGCATGGACTTCTTGGCGACGGTACGCACACGCAAGTCAGCCTGACGGACGATGTCATTCTCGTCACAATAACGTTTGATGAGATCCACGAATTCCTTGGCATAGGGCTGTTTCACCTTTCCCTCACCAACACCTTGTATGTTCTTCAGTTCCTCCAACGTTACGGGATAGTCTGTGGCCATCTGGTCGATGGACACGTCCTGGAAGATAACGTACGGGGGGCGTTCCAACTTGGAACTCCACTTCTTACGCAGGTCACGCAACATAGAGGACAACACGGGATCAAGAGCACTGATGCCACCCTCATGCTCTATCGGACCTTCATCGTCGTCGGAGAACTCAGCATCCTTCACAATCATAAATGAATGGGGGCTCTTCAGGAATTTCTTGCCGGCAGATGTAATCTTCAGCAAGCCGTAGTTCTCTACCTCTTTCTTTATAAAGCCTGCTATGAGTGCCTGTCGGATGACAGGGTTCCAAATCTTGTCGTCAGCATCCTCGCCCATACCAAACAGCTCATGCTCATGATGCTTATGGGCCACTATCTCGTCGGTCTCATGTCCCATGATGAAGTCGATGACATAGTCAGATCGGAAGTTCTCCTTCAGGGCAATGACTGCCTTCAGCACAATGACAAGCTCATCCATACCCTCCACCTTCGTCTTCGGGTGCAGGCAGTTGTCACAGTTGCCGCAGTTTTCCTTGTCATACTGCTCGCCGAAGTAGTGAAGCAACATCTTGCGACGGCAAACGCTGGTCTCAGCATAAGCTGCCGTCTCTTGCAACAGTTGACGACCGATGTCCTGCTCAGCCACAGGCTTCCCCTCCATGAACTTATCGAGCTTCTGCAAGTCCTTATACGAATAGAACGCCACACACATACCCTCGCCACCGTCGCGACCGGCACGACCAGTCTCCTGGTAATAGCCTTCCAACGACTTAGGAATGTCATAGTGAATAACGAAACGCACATCAGGCTTGTCGATACCCATACCAAAGGCGATAGTAGCAACGATAACATCTATCTTCTCCATCAGGAAGTCATCCTGAGTCTGTGAACGCGTTGCAGAATCAAGACCGGCATGATAGGCCTGTGCCTTGATATCATTGGCCCGCAGAATGGCAGCCAACTCTTCTACCTTCTTACGTGACAGGCAATAGATAATACCGCTCTTTCCAGGATGTTGCTTGATAAACTTGATAATATCCTTGTCAACGTCTTTTGTCTTCGGACGAACCTCATAATACAAATTCGGACGGTTGAAGGAGCTCTTGAACTCCTCAGCATCCAAAATATTCAAATTCTTCTTGATGTCCGTACGAACCTTGTCAGTAGCCGTCGCTGTCAAAGCGATAACTGGCGCATTGCCTATCTCATTGATAATCGGACGGATGCGACGGTACTCCGGACGGAAATCATGTCCCCACTCCGAAATACAATGAGCCTCATCAATAGCATAAAATGAGATTTTCACCGTCTTCAGGAAATCAACATTATCCTCCTTCGTCAGCGACTCAGGTGCCACGTACAACAATTTTGTGATACCAGCCGTAATATCCGCCTTCACCTGGTCGATAGCGGCTTTGTTCAACGACGAGTTCAGATAATGTGCCGTTCCTGGAACCTCACTCAGATGGGAGATAACATCCACCTGATTCTTCATCAATGCAATCAATGGCGAGATGACGATAGCCGTGCCCTCCATCAGCAGGGAAGGCAACTGATAGCATAGCGATTTTCCACCACCGGTCGGCATCAAGACAAACGTGTCTTTTCCAGCCAGCACATTACGGATAATGGCTTCCTGATCGCCTTTGAATTTATCGAAGCCAAAGTATTTCTTCAAGGCTTCTGTGAGGTTCATTTGTTTTGTCATATAGGCTTTTTTGCTTAGGATTCTAATTTCTGTAAATGCGATTTATCAAGCTGCTGCTTAGCATAGTCGAGCGTCACGTCAAAACGCTTTATCTTCTGAGAGGGCACCTCAAACATAGCATCCATCATGATGCTCTCCACGATGGAGCGAAGGCCACGGGCACCCAGCTTATATTCAACGGCTTTATCGACAATAAGCTCCAATGCGTCCGGTGCAAAAGTTAGTTTGATGCCGTCCATCTCAAAGAGCTTCTCGTACTGTTTGACAATACTGTTCTTCGGCTCCGTCAAGATTTTCTCCAAAGCCTCTCGATCCAGCGGATTCAAGTAAGTCAGCACAGGCAGGCGACCGATGATTTCCGGTATCAAACCGAATGCCTTAAGGTCTTGCGGCACGATGTACTGCATTAGGTCGTTCTTATCAATCTTCGCCACATTCTGCACCGAATTGTAACCCACCACATGCGTATTCATACGCTGGGCTATCTTACGTTCAATGCCATCGAAGGCACCACCGCAAATGAACAGGATGTTGTGTGTATCCAGATGGATATAATCCTGGTCAGGGTGTTTACGTCCACCCTTGGGCGGCACGTTGACGATAGTACCTTCCAACAGTTTCAGCAGTCCCTGTTGTACACCCTCTCCACTCACGTCACGGGTGATGGAGGGGTTGTCAGACTTGCGGGCAATCTTATCGATCTCGTCAATGAAGACGATACCTCGCTGGGCAGCTTCCACGTTATAGTCGGCCACTTGCAGCAATCGTGAAAGAATGCTCTCCACGTCCTCACCCACATAGCCTGCCTCGGTAAACACCGTAGCATCGACAATGGTGAACGGCACATCCAGCATCTTGGCAATAGTGCGAGCCAACAGTGTCTTACCCGTTCCCGTAGAGCCCACCATGATAATGTTGCTCTTCTCAATCTCCACACCATTGTCATCCGCCGGCTGCTGAAGGCGCTTATAGTGGTTATAGACAGCCACCGAGAGGAAACGCTTCGCCTCATCCTGTCCGATGACATATTGATCAAGGTAGTCCTTGATTTCCTTGGGCTTAGGCACATCCGTCAGCTTAAACTTCGTGCTCTGCTTGGTTTTGACGCTGATTCCTTGCTCCTGCACAATCTGATAGGCCTGCATAGCACACTCATCACAGATATAGCCACTGAGCCCTGAGATTAGCAGTTTAACCTCCTTCTCCGTCCTACCGCAGAAATTACATTGTTTCTTCATGTCACTTACGGCTTGCGAACCAGAACCTGGTCAATCATTCCATACTCTTTTGCTTCTTCAGCATTCATCCAGTAGTTACGGTCTGAGTCAGCATATACCTTTTCGTATGGGGTGTGCGAGTGATTGGCAATAATGGTATAGAGTTCTTTCTTGAATTTCAGGATTTCCTTGGCCTCAATCTCAATGTCACTGGCTTGTCCCTGCACGCCACCCAACGGCTGGTGAATCATCACGCGACTATGGGGCAGTGCCTGACGTTTGCCTTCCTGACCAGCCACAAGCAATACGGCAGCCATCGAAGCAGCCATTCCCGTACAGATGGTAGCCACGTCACTCGAAATAAACTGCATGGTATCATAGATACCCAATCCTGCCGTTACGCTTCCACCCGGCGAATTGATGTAGATGGAGATATCCTTACCACTATCGACAGAGTCCAAATAGAGCAATTGCGCCTGCAGGGTGTTGGCCGTGTAGTCATCAATCTCTGTGCCTAGGAAGATGATGCGATCCATCATCAGTCTTGAGAACACATCCATCTGCGTCACGTTCAACTGGCGCTCCTCGAGGATATAAGGGTTCAAATACTGCGCTTGCGACTTGATAACGTCGTCGAGCACCATACTGTTCATACCTAAATGCTTGGTAGCATATTTTCTAAATTCATTCATATTTTTCATATTAAAAAAGCAGGTCATCGACCTTTCATTAAGTTTGTAGGAACAAAATTAATAAAAAAAGTCGATAACCTGCAAGAGTTGAAGGTTATTTTTTCGTAAAATTTCTTATTTTCCCTGCATCATCTTGTTAAAGTCGTCCAAAGAGACGGTATTTTCGTTCAACTTGACAACTTTTTTCAGGGCCTCAATAAGCTTAACGTCAACAGCACGGTCAACCAATCCGTCAACATTCTCACGCTTCTTCAACATCTCAGTAGCATAGTTGTCGAGATATTCCTCGGGAACATTGCTCATGCCATACTGTGCAAACTGTGCACGAGCGGCTTCCTTGGCCACGTTCTTCAGGTCAGCGTCGTCAACCTTGATACCTTGAGCGTTAACCAACTGTTCCTTGATGAGGTGCCACTTCAGCTCCACAATACTCTGGGCAAAGTTCTTCTCTACGAAGTCGGCTCCCTTGTCCTTGTTGTTGTTCAGCATGACGCGCTTCAGCAGTGCCTCGGGGAACTCCACCTTGCCCACCTTCTTCTCCATGTGAGCACGTACATCCTGCAGGAACTTATAGTCGGCATTCTCTGTAAGCTGCGGCTTCAAGGAATCGGCAATCTTCTGGCGGAACTCCTTCTCATCCTTCACGGCACCCTCGCCGAACACCTGGTCAAACAACTTCTGGTCAACAGCAGCGGGTACGTAACGTGAAATTTCTGTTACCTGATAGCTGAAGTCAGCCGTCAAGTCAGCGACCTCTTCCTTCTTCAACTTCAGCAAGGCTGCCACCTCACTGTCGTTATCGGGATAAGCCTTCTTGGGATTGAAAGTAATGATGTCGCCAAGTTTGCAGCCGTCAAACAACTTCTTTTGGTCATCCACCTTGATGTATTCGGGCATCATTACAGCAGCTTCTACCGTGATACCACCTTCCTTGGTGTTACCCTTCTCGTCCAACTCACGCAGGTCACCCTTCAGCATGTCACGGCTCTGGTAGCTATCAGCCTTTTCATACTGGCCGCCACGTGACTGGTACATCTGCACCTGCTGATCGATGAGTTTATCATCTACCTCGATATTATAGTAGTCAATCTTATCGCGTCCAGACAGTTCTGCCTTCATCTCTGGAGCTACGGCAATATCAAAAACAAACGTAAAAGGACCGTCGCCCTCGAAGTTCAGTGGCTGTTGCTTTTCCTCATTGGGCAGGGGATCGCCCAACATCTGAATCTTGTTCTCACGTACATACTCATACAGCTTTTCTCCCAGCAGATGATTAATCTCATCAACCTTGACAGACATGCCATACTGACGCTGTATCATTCCCATCGGTGCCTGTCCTGGACGGAATCCAGGAATCTGTGCACGCTTACGATAATCCTTCAGGGTCTTCACGACCTTCTCTTCATAGTCTGACTTCTCAATGGTCAGTGTCATCAGACCATTCACCTTGTCAGCAACTTCAAATTGAATATTCATCTTTTTATTAACTATTTGACAATTTACTATTTACTCAAAAGGAGGTGCAAAGGTACAAAAAAGTTGAGAGTTGAGAGTTGAGAGTTGAGAGTTTTGCCTCTCCTTTATATTTTTTTAACCATCAGCCATTAACGCTCTATCTTCAAACGTCTTCCTCTGCCTCTTTCTGCCGGCGCTCCTCTTCCAGTTTCTGGAAGTCCTTCTGACGAAGCTCAAACGACGTGGTCAGGTATTTCTCGCGTACAATCTCGTTGGCGGCCAACTCCTCGGGCGAACCATGGAACAGAATGCGGCCTTCAAACAACAGATAGGCTCGGTCTGTGATACAGAGCGTATCCTCTACATTGTGGTCCGTAATAAGAATACCGATATTACGATACTTCAGACGCCACACAATCTGCTGAATGTCCTCCACTGCGATGGGATCGACACCGGCAAACGGCTCATCGAGCATAATAAACTTCGGTTCAATGGCCAGACAACGGGCAATCTCCGTACGGCGGCGCTCACCACCCGACAGCTGGTCACCCTTATTCTTGCGGACCTTCGTCAGGCGAAACTCCTTAATCAGGCTTTCCAATTTCTCCAACTGATACTCACGGGGCTTGCCTGTCATTTCAAGCACGCTCAAGATATTGTCCTCTACCGACATCTTACGGAACACTGAAGCTTCCTGTGCCAGATAGCCGATACCGGCACGAGCGCGCTTATAAACCGGATACTGCGTCACGTCAAGGTCGTTCAAGTAGATATGACCGGCATTAGGTACAATAAGACCTGTAGTCATATAAAACGAGGTGGTCTTACCTGCACCATTCGGGCCCAGCAGTCCAACAATCTCGCCTTGCTTCACGTTAATGCTCACATCATTAACCACTGTTCGCTTACCGTAGCGTTTCACCAGTCCCTCAGCCCTCAGCATCATCTGCTCGTCCGACCAATGCGGCTGTTGCTGCTCTGTCGTTATCGTCTGTTGTTCGTCCATATTTGTCATGTTTTGAGACGCAAAGGTAGTGCAAACTAAGCGAAACGCAAAATAAATTTCGAATTATTTACAAAAATACAAAATTCCTTTGCGTTTTCCCCACTTATTCGTACCTTTGCACCTCAGAGACAAAAGGAAAAGAATATGAAGAGAATCATGACGACCCTGCTGATGGCTGCCGCTATGGTGGCCACCAACGCACAAGACAAGCTGTATGCAGACGAGTTCCCCCTTGGCGATGTAACCCTGTTGGACGGTCCACTGAAGAAGGCCCGCGACTTAAACATCAAGACGCTGCTGCAATATGACTGTGACCGTCTGCTGGCACCTTACCTAAAAGAGGCCGGCCTGACGCCTAAAGGCAAGTCGTATCCGAACTGGGACGGCCTGGACGGACACGTGGGCGGACACTACCTGACGGCGATGGCCATCAATGCCGCCACCGGTAACGACGAGTGTCGTAAGCGCATGGAATACTTCATCAGCGAACTACAGGCCTGTGCCGATGCCAATGCCAAGAACCATCCCGCATGGGGCAAGGGCTACGTTGGCGGCGTACCAGGCAGCGACCGTGTATGGGGCAACTTCAAGAAAGGTGACTTCGGTGCCTACTATGGCGCATGGGTACCTTTCTATAATATTCATAAGATGTATGCCGGACTACGCGATGCATGGCTCTACTGCGGCAACGAGCAGGCCAAGGCACTCTTCCTCAGCTTCTGCGACTGGGCCATCGACCTCACTGCAGGACTCAGCGATGCTCAGATGGAGCGTATTCTTGACACGGAGCACGGTGGCATGAACGAGGTGCTGGCTGACGCCTATGCCATCACAGGTGAGCAGAAATACCTCGACGTAGCCAAGCGCTTCTCACACCGCCGGTTGCTGACACCGCTGTCGCAGCGACGTGACTGTCTGGACAACATGCATGCTAACACGCAAGTGCCGAAGGTAATAGGTTTTGAACGTATCGCCGAACTGGCAGGCGACGAGGCCTATCATAATGCAGGCGCTTTCTTCTGGGAGATTGTGACCGGTGAGCGTTCGCTGGCATTCGGCGGCAACTCGCGCCGCGAGCACTTCCCAAGCAAGGAGGCATGTCAGGACTTTGTGAACGACATCGACGGCCCTGAGACCTGTAACACCAACAACATGTTGAAGCTCACTGAGGACCTGCATCGCCGCAACCCCGAGGCACGCTTCGCCGACTTCTATGAGCTGGCAACCTTTAATCATATCCTCTCCTCGCAGCATCCCGAGCATGGTGGCTACGTCTATTTCACCTCTGCCCGTCCGCGCCACTATCGCAACTACTCTGCCCCCAACGAGGCCATGTGGTGCTGTGTGGGTACAGGCATGGAGAATCACGGTAAGTACGGACAGTTCGTCTATACCCATAAGGGCGATGCCCTGTTTGTCAACCTCTTCGTAGCATCGGAACTGAACTGGAAAGAGAAGAATATCCAGATTCGCCAGGAGACGGGGTTCCCCTATAGTGAAAACAGCCGCCTTACCATCACGAAGGGCAAGGGTAAGTTCGCCCTTCAGGTGCGCTATCCGGGTTGGGTAAATCCAGGACAGTTTGCCGTTAAGGTAAACGGACAGCCCGTCAGCATCGTTACAGGCCCGTCATCGTATGTCACCATCGACCGTCAGTGGAAGAAAGGCGATGTTATCGACATCCAGTTCCCCATGCACAACAGCGTGAAGTATATGCCCAACCTGTCACAGTACGTTGCCCTGATGCACGGTCCCATCATGCTAGCCATGAAGACTGGTACGGAAGACCTCGCCATGCTGATAGCTGACGACAGCCGTTTTGGACAGTTGGCCATCGGCAAGAAGCTGCCCATTGACCAGGCACCTATCCTGATTAATAACGACATTGAGGGCATCGCCAACCAGCTGCAGCCCGTAGCAGGAAAGCCACTCCACTTCACTCTTTCGACCAAGATGGTCAACGAGATTCGCAATGAGTTGATGCCCTTCTTTGAGCTTCACGACGCCCGTTACATGATGTACTGGCTCGCTCTCTCGGAAGACAACTACAAGGACTATCTCGACAATCTGGCCAAACAGGAGCAGGAACGCCAGGAGCTTGAAGCCCGTACAACAGACAAGGTACAACCGGGCGAACAGCAGCCAGAGAGCGACCATTTCATGGAAACCGACGAGTCGTTCAAGGGAAACACCAACGACGTATTCTTCCGTGATGCACGTGACGGTCACTACTTCAGTTACCTGATGAAAACAGACGGCCAAGCCAACCTCTCACTACGACTGCAGTATTGGGGCGTGGGCGAATGGAAGTCGCACGAGTTCGACATCTTCATTGACGACCAGCTGCTGACCAGCGTCAACAATACTGGCAAATACCGTATTTCCAAGTTCGTCTATGAGACGTACGACATACCTTCAGAGATGCTGAAAGGCAAGTCGCAAGTACGTGTCAAGTTCGTGGCAAAGCCCGGCAAGCAGATTGGCGAGATCTATGGGGTACGACTCATCAAGTAAATTTTCGGAAGATTATGTTAATAAAAAAATGGCTAAACTCCTTTGGACGTTACCTCATACTAATGGGGCGTACCTTTTCACGTCCTGAACGATTAAGAATGTTCGGCAAGGAGTATATTAAGGAGATGGCACAGTTGGGTGTCAACTCTATAGGCATCGTGTTGCTCATCTCATTCTTTATCGGAGCCGTTATCTGCATCCAGATGAAACTCAATATTCAAAGTCCTTGGATGCCCCGCTGGGTAACAGGTTACACCACGCGTGAAATCATGCTGCTGGAGTTCTCATCAAGCATCATGTGTCTGATATTGGCTGGTAAAGTGGGATCGAACATCGCCTCTGAACTGGGCACCATGCGTGTGACACAGCAGATTGATGCCCTCGACATCATGGGCATCAATTCAGCCTGTTTCCTGATACTACCAAAGATTATGGGTATGATGACCATCATGCCGTTCTTGGTGATCTTCTCGTCAGCAACAGGTATTCTGGGTGCTTACGCCACAGCCTACATAGGCCACATTCTGCCACCCGACGACCTGACGCTGGGTCTGCAACATGCCTTCATTCCGTGGTTCGTGTGGATGAGTATCATCAAAAGCACCTTCTTTGCCTTCATCATCTCAAGCGTGCCGAGCTTCTTCGGATACACGGTGGAAGGCGGCTCTGTGAATGTGGGCAAGGCATCAACAGATGCTGTCGTTACGTCGAGTGTACTTATTCTGTTTAGTGATGTATTCCTAACAAAACTGCTGTCATGATAGAAGTCAAGAACCTATATAAAAGCTTTGATGACATCGAGGTGCTGAAGGATATCAGCACCATGTTCGAAAATGGCAAGACAAACCTTATCATCGGCCGTAGCGGTAGTGGAAAGACGGTGCTGATGAAGAATTTGGTGGGCCTGCTGACACCAACCAGTGGCAAAGTCCTCTATGACGGACGCGACTTTGTGTCCATGACCAAAAAAGAAAAAGTTCTCATGCGGCGTGAAATGGGTATGATCTTCCAGAGTGCCGCACTGTTCGACTCCATGACGGTATTGGAGAACGTCATGTTCCCACTCGACATGTTTGCTCCCATGACACTACGTGAACGCATCAAACGCGCCAAGGAATGTCTGGACCGTGTGAACCTGTTGGAGGCTGAAGAGAAGTACCCTGGTGAAATCAGTGGCGGTATGCAGAAACGCGTAGCCATTGCACGTGCCATCTCCATGAACCCCAAATACCTGTTCTGCGACGAGCCCAACTCTGGTCTTGACCCCAAGACGAGCTTGGTTATCGACGACCTGCTTCACAGCATCACGCAGGAATACAACATGACGACCATCATCAACACCCACGACATGAACTCCGTGATGGGCATTGGCGAGAACATTGTGTTTATCCATGAGGGCCGAAAAGAATGGCAAGGCGTTTCATCGGAAATCATGCATTCCACCAACCAGCAGCTTACTGATTTCATCTTTGCCAGCGACCTGCTGAAGAACATGCGCAACATTGTGCTAGAACATGAAAAAGCTGATTGACGCAGGTCAAAAAAATCGACTGTTAACGCAAACAATTTGCTTTTTTACTTGCAAAACATATAAAATCATCGTACCTTTGCAGTGCCTTTAAGAGAAAAGGCTATAGGATAACATACAAAACAACTAATTAAAAGAAAGGGTAAAAAGATGATTAAGAAATTGTTTAACAAATGGAGAAAGAGTGAAGCCTATAATGAATATTGCCTAAACGTGGCAAGACTTTATAACTATCACATCATGATGTAAATCGGATTGATTCAAACGGAGTCAATCCGATTTTCTTTTTTACCGCATTCGCCATTTCCCATTCTGCTCAACCATGGGCACGCAGACTTCCTCGTGCGTGGAGTCAGCAAAAGAGAGCAGCAGGAACACCTGTGTACAACGGAGTGTGGAATCGGCCTTGACTGATGACACACGGACTTCGCTGATGCCACGATGTAGCTGATGACAACGCTGCACGTACTGCTGTGCTCCAAGACGCAACTGTGCCACATAGTCCTCAGGCGCGCTGTCACAACCCGCCACGCCCTGCAGATACGCATCATATTCACCAGCTGCCAGGTGCTCATAGTAGCCCTTAGCAGCCAGCGATGCCATTTCCTCGGGTGTGGGATTTTCACAAGATGCCACACCGATTATTATAATAACAAGAAACAGATAAACAAGTCGGCGCATGATTACTTCTGTCTGATGAACACATGAATAGGCGTGCCTGTCAGCGTCCAGTTTTCACGTAGCTTATTCTCCAGGAAACGCTTATAGGGTTCCTTCACATACTGTGGCAGGTTAGCATAGAACACAAAGGTGGGGATCTGCGTATCTGGCACCTGCGAGATGTACTTGATCTTAATGTACTTACCCTTGATGCTGGGCGGTGGTGTCATCTCAATGATGGGTAACATCACCTCGTTCAGCTTCGACGTGCCAATCTTCATCTTACGGTTCAGATAGACCTGCTTGGCTGTCTCCAGCACCTTGAAGATACGCTGTTTGGTCAAGGCTGAGGCAA
The DNA here is from genome assembly GCA_947169685.1 of uncultured Prevotella sp. Taxonomy (GTDB): domain Bacteria; phylum Bacteroidota; class Bacteroidia; order Bacteroidales; family Bacteroidaceae; genus Prevotella. Next base: position 15,164 of record CAMVQS010000039.1, read on the forward strand.
AGATAATGGGAAAATCCACAAAGGGTGCCATTCTGTTACGGATGGCAGACTCGAAAGTCTTGATGGCTTCCTGCGACTTATCCTCCACGAGGTCCCACTTGTTCACTACCACCACAAGCGACTTGTTGTTCTTCTGGATGAGCTGGAAAATGTTCATATCCTGAGCCTCAATGCCACGGGTAGCATCGAGCATGAGGATGCAGACATCAGAGTTTTCGATGGCTCGTATGGAACGCATGACGCTGTAGAACTCCAGATCCTCAGTCACCTTGTTCTTACGACGGATGCCTGCGGTATCCACCAGGTAGAAGTCGAAGCCGAACTTGTCGTATTTCGTATAGATAGAGTCACGTGTCGTGCCTGCTATCTCTGTCACGATGTTACGGTCCTCACCGATGAAAGCATTGATAATGCTTGACTTACCAGCATTCGGACGACCTACCACAGCAAAGCGAGGCGTGTCGTCAAGGATGCCTTCAGCCTCAGCAACAGGGAGTTTCGTCAGTACATGGTCGAGCAAGTCACCCGTTCCTGAACCTGTAGCAGCACTGATGCAGAAGGGGTCGCCCAATCCCAACTTGTAGAACTCATACTGGTCATAGAGGTTCTTGCCGTCATCGGCCTTGTTAGCCACCAGTACCACCGGCAACTTCGCACGGCGCAGAATGGCTGCAACGTCCTCATCCCAGTCGGTCAGACCGTTTTTGATATCTACCAAGAACAGCACCAGGTCGGCCTCCTCAGTGGCCACAATGACCTGCTTGCGTATCTCCTCCTCGAAGATATCGTCAGAGTTTACCACCCAGCCGCCAGTATCAACGACCGAGAACTCACGTCCGTTCCATTCGCACTTGCCGTACTGACGGTCACGCGTCGTGCCAGCCTCATCGCTCACAATAGCCTGACGCGAATTGGTCAGACGATTAAACAAGGTCGATTTGCCCACGTTCGGGCGTCCTACTATCGCTACTAAGTTTCCCATTGTTATTTCTCCATCAGTTCAAAGTGATACTTCTGTCCTTTCGAGTTCGTGAAGGTGCCACTATAGCCCCCACCTCGACATTCATACTGTCCGTCGAACGTACCGGTATGGTTGCCCTTTGCCGTATATTCCTTGAGTACCACATGCATGGAGCCCTTGGCATTGATGGCCGTATTTTCTACCAAAATCAACTTAAACACCGAGTTAGGACGGTCATTATAATAATAGTAGCCAACCTCGTCGCCTGCACCAATATCGGCTGGATTTCTATAGAAGGTGACAGCATAAGGACCTATTTTACCTTCAGAACACAGAAGCGGGTTATCCTCTTCTGGTTCCATCTCTGCCTCCATTTCACGGCCTTCGTTACGGATTTCCAACTGATCCCATACGCTGGAAGCAGCCGTTCCATCCATGCCATCAATCTGGGTAATCATCAGTCGGCCAGCCCTGCTCATGACAGTATAGTAAAGCGTCTGTGCGGCGCGAAGGCCGGTATCACCCCAATAAAACACTTCAACCTCCTTCGCTACGCGTCCGTCATCAGTAGCCACGGCATCGTGTGTTCTAACTGACGGCTTAATCATTTCGCTGTCATCAGTACCCGACAACAGCCACGAAGCATATTTCTTGTCTGCATCAGTAGAGGCTTTGGCAAGCTGCGCCAGCACCTCAGGAGTCATATACTGCTCCAGTACAACGTCTTCCCAGGTTCCGTTTTCAAAGTGCATATAGGTATAGAATTGTTGCACGAAAGCGACAGCCTTCTCACCGCTTACTGGCTGCCAGTCGTCCTGAACGGCAGTGACGCTTATCTGGTGGATTCCAGCCAACATAAGCAAACAAAAAAACAACTTCTTCATCATCATATCTATTTTACTCTGGATTATAGCCAAACGAATCGAGTTCCTTTTGAGACGAACGCCAGTCCTTATCCACCTTGACAAAGGTTTCCAAATAAATGCTCTTATCAAAGAATTTCTCCAACGCTTTACGCGCTTCGGTAGAAACTTTCTTCAACGCTACGCCCTGATGTCCGATGATGATGCCCTTTTGAGACTCACGCTCCACGTAGATGACGGCATTGATATGGATATTCTTCTCCGTCTCCTTGAAACGCTCCACACGCACCTCAACGGCATAGGGAATTTCCTTGTCGTAGTACAGCAGAATCTTCTCGCGAATAATCTCCGACACGAAGAAGCGGGCAGGTTTGTCCGTCAACTGATCCTTGTCAAAGTAGGCGGGGCTCTCAGGCAACAGTTCCTGGATACGCTTCAGCAGTATGTCCGTGCCAAACTTATTTTTTGCAGAGATGGGCAGTATCTCAGCATTCGGCAGCAGCGTGTGCCATTTTTCTACGATATCGTCCAAAAGATTCTGAGTATTCTGATTATTCTGAGTATTCTGAGAACCAAGCTCATCAATCTTGTTGATAAGCAGGATGACTGGAATCGTCATCTTCTGCACCTTCTCCAGGAAGTCCATGTTCTTCTCTGGGTTCTCCACCACGTCCGTCACGTAGAGCAATACGTCAGCATCCTGAAGAGCAGACTCCGAAAAAGCCAGCATCGACTCCTGCAGTTTATAGTTAGGCTTCAGAACGCCTGGCGTGTCCGAGAATACAATCTGCATCTCAGGGGTATTCACAATGCCCATAATGCGATGACGCGTCGTCTGGGCTTTAAACGTCGCAATCGAAATACGCTCACCAACCAACTGGTTCATGAGCGTACTTTTACCTACGTTGGGATTACCAACAATATTTACGAATCCTGCTTTATGCATCATTCTTCATATTTACGCACCGTCATACGCCCACTTCAGATAGCTTGCACCATGAACGAAACCAGCTCCGAAAGCTGTGAGTATCATGTTGTCGCCCTTGCGGAGCTTCGATTCATTCTCCCAGATGGCCAGAGGAATGGTGGCGGCACTGGTGTTTCCAAAGTGCTCAATGTTCACCATCACCTGTTCCATGGGAACCTCCAGGCGCTTGGCAACGGCCTCGATGATGCGCAGATTGGCCTGATGAGGAATAATCCACTGGATATTATCCTTGTTCAGCCCGTTGCGCTCGGCAATCAATGCACAGTCATCGCTCATGTTGGTCACCGCATAACGGAATACGGTACGTCCCTCCTGGTAGAGGAAGTGCAGACGATGGTCCACCGTGAAATGACTGGGAGGGCATACAGAGCCACCAGCCTTCAGGTGCAAGAACGGAAGTCCCTTACCATCAGCACGCAGATAAGAATCCATCACACCGATATTCTCTTCCGTGGTACCCTCTAAGAGTACAGCTGCTGCACCGTCGCCAAAAAGCGGACAAGTAGCACGGTCCTTATAATCAACGACCGAAGACATCTTGTCAGCACCAATGACGATAATCTTCTTGTAGCGGCCACTCTGTATCATCGACGCTGCCACGTCTAACGCATACAGAAATCCGCAACAGGCAGCCCAAAAATCGAACGCGAAAGCATTCTTCAGTCCAAGCTTGCCCACAACGATGCTGGCCGTTGAAGGGAACTTATAATCAGCCGTCGAAGTGGCAACCATGATAGCGTCGATGGTATCGGGGTCTGCGCCCGTCTTCTGCATCAGCTGCTTGGCAGCCTTACGTGCCATATAGCTGGTGCCGAGGCCCTCTTCCGTCAGGATGCGGCGCTCCTTGATACCAACACGCGTCATAATCCACTCATCATTGGTATCGACCATGCGCGACAATTCCTCATTATTCAGGACATAGTCGGGCACATAGCCACCAACACCGGTGATTATCGCATTAATTTTTGCCATTTACCTTGATTTATTCAACTACTTCGTCTTTCACAATAGCCACCTTACCACGATAGTAACCGCAGGTAGGACATACGGTGTGATAGACATAGTAAGCGCCACAGTTGGGGCATACGGCCAGCGTAGGAGCTACGGCCTTGTCGTGAGTACGACGTTTTGCAGTACGGGTATTCGACTGTCTTCTTTTTGGATGTGCCATAATTATTTAATGTTAAATTTTTAATTTTTAATGTTTAATCTTTAATGTTTAGTGTCTTCAGCACGCTCCATCTCGGATCCACCTCCTCGGCCTCATCACTGCTTCGGGCAGCTGACAGCTCTTCGAGCTTTTGCGTCATCACATGGTTGCATTTTCCAGGTGCATGCACATGCTTGATGGGAATAGCCAAGACTATGAATTCATAGATGAACCAAGCCAGGTCGAGAACACCTTTGTCCTCCGACACTGTGATGAGTTCGTCGTTCTCCATGTCCGTCTCTGCACCTAGCTTCACCAACAGCCGGTTCTCGGTGTCAATGGGTTGCTGCATGTCGTCAAGACAGAGATCACAGATGACCGTGACGGTTCCTACAGTATGGAGCAGAAGTTCAAATAAGCCGGCTGTCTTGCGTATAGACACCGACACGTGCAACGCTCCGTGCTCCAGCTGCGCACCGTCAAGAGACGCAAAGAACTGGTCATCCAAGTCATACTCAAGGGCCATCTGGTCCTCTTTCATACCCTTCAGGTCAATCTTATAAGTCTCCAACTCGCTCATTTGGGGTGCAAAGTTACGAAATATTTATGAATTACAAATTATGAATTACGTTTTTTTTGCTTTTTCGTTGCTAATCAACCACTCACAAGCGCCAAGTTTGCACACTTCTCAGGGTAAATGTGCAAAGATTTGCACCACTTGACCCCACTTACATTAAGAAATGAGGGGGACAGAATGTTAATAATCCCAAAGTTGCTTGGTATTTCATTTGTTTTTTGTACTTTTGCGCTTATTTTATAAGAAATATGTCAAACAACAACACATTTGTAGGTTCCAAAATCAAAGGAATCAGAGAGTCGAAGAACCTCTCCATTGAGGAGGTTGCCGAGAGTAGCGGTCTGTCAACAGAACAGATCATGTCCATTGAAAACGGTCAGAACATGCCCTCGCTGGGTCCGCTGATCAAGATCGCCCGTGCGCTGGGTATCAGACTCGGCACCATCATGGACGACAACGAGGCGCTGGGTCCTGTCGTCTGCCGTGCCGAAGAGCGCGAACAGCAGAGCAGCATCAGCTTCTCCAACGGTTCTACCGATGCACGCAAACACATGGAGTATCACCCCCTGGCACAGCAGAAAGCCGGACGCCACATGGAGCCTTTCGTCATCGACATCAACCCCGAGGAATCGCCCAACTTCCAACTCTCTGCCCATGAAGGCGAGGAGTTCATCTATGTGATGCAGGGCGAAGTAGAGATTGTGTATGGCAAGGAGACCTACAACCTGAAAGAGGGCGACTCTATCTTCTACGATTCCATCGTGAAGCACCACGTTCATGGTGCCCCAGGCAAATCTGCCAAGATCCTCGCAGTAGTGTATATTCCGTTCTAATTACTCAGAATACTCAGATTATTCAGAAAAGAAATGGAAAGCAACGTGAAATTAGATATGGCGGGCCGTCCATTGCCCGATCGCACCTATCCTGCCGAGACTGGTAGTGTAGGCTACAAGCTCCACGAGAAGACACTTGGCCAGTGGCTCGAGTATTGGGCTGAGACCACGCCCGACAAAGAATACATCGTCTATTCCGACCGCGACCTGCGCTTCACATGGAGCAAGTTCAACGAACGCGTCGATAACCTCGCCAAGGGCCTTATCTCCATCGGTGTGAAGAGAGGCTCCAACGTAGGTATCTGGGCTACGAACGTACCCGACTGGTTGACGTTCCTCTATGCCACCGCCAAAATCGGTGCCGTGCTGGTAACCGTTAACACCAACTACAAGCAGAACGAGCTCGAATACCTCTGCAAGGACTCGGATATGGAGGTGCTCTGCATCACCGACGGTACATGGGATTGTAACTACGTGGATATGACCTACACCATGCTCCCAGAACTGAAGACCTGCGAGCGAGGCCATCTGAACTCAGAACGTTTCCCATACCTGAAGAACGTAGTATATATAGGCATGGAGAAGTATCGCGGCATGTTCAACACCGCCGAGCTGCTCCTGTTGGGACAGAACGTAGAAGACGAGACGCTCAACGAGATGAAGAAGCAAGTGAGCTGCTATGATGTGTGCAACATGCAGTACACCAGCGGCACCACAGGCTTCCCCAAGGGCGTGATGCTTACCCACTTCGGTATTTCCAACGATGGCTACTTCACTGGAGAGAACATGGGCTTTACGCAGGATGACAAGCTCTGCGTCTGTGTGCCCCTGTTCCATTGCTTCGGCGTGGTGCTGGCCACGATGAACTGCTTGACGCATGGATGTACCGAGGTGATGGTCGAGAAGTTCGACCCGCTCGTCGTGCTCGCCTCCATCCATAAGGAACGCTGTACGGCAGTCTATGGCGTGCCCACCATGTTCATTGCAGAGCTCAACCACCCCATGTTCAACATGTTCGACCTCACCTGTCTGCGTACGGGCATCATGGCCGGCTCACTCTGTCCTATCGAACTGATGAAGCAGGTCTCAGAGAAGATGTATATGACCATCACCAGCGTGTATGGACTGACAGAGTCGTCGCCTGGTATGACGCAGACCTGTCTGAACGACACCTTCGAGCAGCGTTGCACCACCGTAGGTCGCGACTTCCCGTTTGTGGACGTGAAAGTGCTCGATCCAGAGACAGGCGAGGAATGTCCCGTTGGCGTGCAGGGCGAGATGTGCTGCAAGGGCTTCAACGTGATGAAGGGCTACTACAAGAACCCAGAGGCTACGGCCGAGGTGATCGACAAGAACGGCTATCTCCATTCAGGCGACCTGGGCGTCAAGGACGAGCAGGGCTTCTACAAGATCACAGGTCGTATCAAGGATATGATTATCCGTGGCGGAGAAAATATCTATCCGCGCGAAATCGAGGAGTTCCTCTATCACATGCCAGGCATCCGCGACGTACAGGTAGCCGCCGTTCCCTCCAAGAAATACGGTGAGGCCGTTGGCGCCTTCATCATCCTCGAGGAGGGCGTTAAGATGACACCTGAGGACGTTCAGCTGTTCTGCCGCGGCAAGATTGCCCGTTACAAGATTCCCAAGTACGTGTTCTTTATCGACCAGTTCCCTCTCACCGGCTCTGGCAAGATTCAGAAGTTCAAGCTCAAGGAAATGAGTCTCAAGCTCTGCGAGCAACTGGGCATTGAGGTTATCTAAAGATAAAGCCTCACAAGGAATCAACCCTTGTGAGGCTTTTTTAAATAGTTCGTCTAGAAATACTAGCCTATCTAGCTAATCTAGACCATCTAGCCTATCTATACTGACTAGCCAGTTTGGCTTCCAGCTCAGCAATTCTACGTTTAGCCTGCTCCAGCTCCTGCTTCAGTCGCGCGATCTCCTCACGCTGGTTGGTGCGGTAACCCAAACGGGCAGCAGTCATTCGCTCCTTAATACCACCCTCTGTGATAAACTTTTCCTCAAGTTGCTTCTGATAAGTTGTCATCATCTTATCTACCATGTGGCAGAGGGTCAAGGCAATATTTGCCATTTCCTCATCAGTCCATTTGTCAAAGAAACTTTGATAGTCCTCTAAGCGGTTATGCTTGCGACAGAATTTCAGCATCCCGTCGTAGCGGACATGCTTCATCCCCCATCGTTCCAGATGACGCGACGTGAGGTAGTCCTCGTAGTCTTCCTTCAATTCCTTGATACTGCTTCGGGCTACGTTCAACAACTTTAGCTCCATCTCCATAGAGGTAACGCCATCGGCTGAACCCTCCACGATATTCTGTTTACCTGAGCGTGCTGCCTGAACCATCTGGTCAATAGTGCGATCGCCACGAGTGAGGAAACGCTTTGTAAAGGCAAACGTCAACTGATAGAGAACATTCGTCTTTTGATAGAAGTAAAGGTCTTCCCAATTAGCCTGCTTACGCAATACCTGTTTCTCCGCTTTGCTAGATTCTTCATTCATTTTCTTGTCTTTTGCGACAAAGATACAACCTTTTAATCAAACCGCCAAATCTCGGAGCAGTTTTTATTTAGAAGTCGGACGTTAGCTACTCCGTATAAAACTACCGGTTTAAACGGCATAAATGATGGTTTTCTCGGGATAACAGGGACCAGTCCCCAATGTCAGTGATACAACACCCCCGCCACTCCAGTGATAGACGAAGAAAGGCCTGCTCCGCGTGGTGCGAAGCAGGCCCTTGAGCGTTGTTATCGAACCTCACAGGGGGACAGTCCCCGTGTGAGCAAACCATCTTTTACCGATTTGCTCGCGGGAGCCCCGCGAGGCCGCCAGAGCGATTTTTCTCATTCGCGGGAGCCCCGCGAGGCTGCCGGAGCGGTTTTTCTCATTCGCGGGCTCCCCGCGAGGCTGCCGGAGCGGTTTTTCTCATTCGCGGGCCCCCCGCGAGGCCGCCGGAGCGATTTTTCTCATTCGCGGGCCCCCCGCGAGGCTGCCGGAGCGATTTTTCTCATTCGCGGGAGCCCCGCGAGGCCGCCGGAGCGATTTGTCTCATTCGCGGGAGCCCCGCGAGGCACAGGGGGGCTCCTGAGCCTTTGTCTTTAGAGGAAAGGAGGGTGTCGCTGGCCGTCGGGACGCGAGCGCCGCCCTCCCAGATTTCTTAGGTTGCGCTACTCAGTTAGAAGCCGAGCACCGGCCTGACATACTTGGAAACTACCGGATCATTATGATCACTTTCGATATCCCAAGACCAGTTACAAAAGCTCCAACCCTCCGTGGCACACCAATAGCCCCAGTTGTAGCCGTCATTTAGGGCTTTGCCGCCGGCACTTGTGATTTTGGCATTCACGTTGCTGTCATATGATTTGGGGTCGGCATTTGACTGCGAGCCGAGGTTCTGGAACATAGCTATATAGTCGTCCTTTGACGCTACGCACCAGTTCGATACGGCGATGCTACCCAGCGAGGTGTAGCTCGGCAGGCTGCCAAGCATCCAGTCAGCCAGTAGCTTCATCGTGGAGCCAGCATAGGTGACAGATGTACATAAATTGATGAGGGTCCAAGAATTCTCATCTGCGTCTTGGAGGGACATTATCAGGCCGTGACCTCCATCAGTCACCTTGGCGATGACGCCCACTCCAGTGCAGCCACTGGGAACCGGGGTATTCGCATCGTGCAGATGGCCTGCAGCGCACACCACCTTGCCGTAGTCGCTTGTCGTGACTGTGCTGATTGAAGGATAGGTGGGGCCTACTGGAGCCGCACTTCTGGTGATGTTATAAATGTGGCCGGCTACGAGAGGCTTGCTGCTGGTGACGAGGGGGTTATTATCGTCTAACATTCTCAGCACATAATCATTATTATTGTCCTTTATTCTCAAATCCCAACCTTTATTATATAAGTCATCAATGTCAACAGTAGTAGCAGGCGCCTTACACATTGATATATCTATGCCTATGGCAAATGTGGCAGTGCCGGAACCATTAGTTGTCACATTTCCTTCAACCAAACTATAATAAGAATTCCATAATTCTACAGCGAATTCAGTATTGGGTGTCAGCCCGGTGATGGTGAAGTTGAGAATGGCATTCTGTGGCAACAGTTCAAAGCCATTGTTATAGCCACTGGCTGACTCATTGCTGAACTGCTCAATGGCTGTAGCCTTTGAGGTGGCAAATGCTGCGTACGGATGACCAGAAAATCCTGGATTATTTATTGTTATATAATGATAGTTGTTGTAGCCGGCAGGCAGCAATATGGCCCTGGCCCATTTCGACGAAGACAAAAGTTCAACGCCAGAACCGGAATACTGATTAGTAGTCGTAATGGTGCCGCTGAATATAATGCCACCCTTCCACTCCAGCGTGCCGTAAAACATGCCTGCTGTACTATGATTACCTAACACATACAGCTGGTCGCCCGTGCTGTATTCGAGCATCCTGGTATCAGGATTATATGTGGCGCGGGTGGTGGCGTCGCCCTGACGGGTTGCATTGAGAGTCACGGGAATCTCGTAGCCCTTCTTATTGATGTTCTCGTTGTTGGTGATGACATCGTTGTCGCTGCTGCAAGCGGTGGTCAGCAGCATGGTCGATAAAGCAATAAGCATCATTATCATCCCTGCTTTATAGCCGTCCCTTCTCAAGGGACTCAAAATCTTTGAGTTCATTGTTTTCTTCTTCTTTTTTGTTGTTAATACTCAGTCCGCTGCGGGAGCATCAGATATCCTCCTCCGTCCATGTTCCACTCATAGTGGCCTGCACTTCGGCCTGGCTACTGCCAGCCAGCAGGTGGGCCTGTTGTTGTAACTTGACGACTTGCATCGTCGGTTTCAGATAGTCTTTTCTTTTCATTTTCTTGCTAAAAAATTTTTAAAATGTTTGTAATATATAATAGGAATTTGGCCGCAAAGGTACTTTAAATAATCGAAGTGTGCATGGCTAAAATCGCCGTAAGTGAAGTTTTTGTATTAGCTGAGACTTTTTTGCATTAGCTGAGAGTCGCCACCACCCCAAATTCGTCCCTTCATGCCTCGTTTGACTTCAAATCACGCATTTTCAACCTCGCCAGCCACCGACGAAATAGCAAATAATAACAAAACATTTTTTGAAAACTTACCTGATTTCACCGAAAAAGTAGTAATTTTGCACGCGTAATTAAGAACGATATGCCCGAACAGATAACTCCATTGTCAGTACTGTATCTCCTGCTCCACGGAGCGGGAACAGCCGTGTGCGTAGTGTTGTTCCTCTACCTGCTGCTGTGTCGGGGCAAGGCTATCGCGCGCGACATCACGCCGCCTGCACGACTGCGCCGCTGGGCAGCGGCATTATTCGGCGTCATGGCCCTGCCCCACATCTGGTGGATGCTGTTCTACACGTACTCGGGCGACACCAGCTCGGTGATTTACGGGCTGCTCGTCGCGCTCGACTGCATGACGCTGCCCCCCGTCTTCGTCGGCACACTGCTGAACATGCTGCAGGACCGACGCCGACCGCTATGGCCCATTTTCGTCGTCATGACGCCCTGCGCGGTGATAGCAGTGCTGCAGACAGCCTTGCCCGACATCGACCTCACGACCCCGAACATGATCTATGGGCTGGTACTTGCTGTGGTCGTTATTATATATATGGTGGTGGCCGTGAGACAATACGGGCGGTGGCTGCGCGACAACTACGCCGACCTGGAGCACAAGGAGGTGTGGCTC
>CAMVQS010000040.1 GCA_947169685.1 uncultured Prevotella sp.
CTTTGGAGTCTTAATCTCAGTAGCCTCGATAGCTGCCTGAAGCTCATCCTTAGCTGGCTGCATGAGTGGAGAGTGGAAAGCACCACCAACCTTCAGTACCAATGCACGCTTTGCACCAGCAGCCTTGAGCTGCTCGCAAGCCTCCTCGATAGCCTCAACGTTACCACTGATAACCAGCTGTCCAGGGCAGTTATAGTTAGCAGGAACAACAACACCCTTGCCCTGCTTGCTAACCTCTGCGCATACCTCCTCTACCTTCTCATCGGGCAGCGCAATAATGGCAGCCATCGTTGAGGGCTGAGCCTCACAAGCTTTCTGCATCGCCATTGCACGGGCATACACCAGTTTCAGACCGTCCTCAAAAGACAAAGCACCAGCAGCTGTCAGCGCAGAGAACTCACCCAGAGAGTGACCAGCCGTCATCTTCGGATCGAAGGCATCACCCATGCAGATAGCAGAGATAACCGAGTGCAGGAACACAGCAGGCTGAGTCACCTTTGTCTGCTTCAGGTCCTCGTCGGTACCCTCGAACATAATGTCTGTGATACGATAACCCAAAATGTCGTTAGCCTTCTCAAACAATTCTTTTGCTGTTGCGTTGTTGTCATACAAATCCTTGCCCATTCCTACGAACTGAGCACCCTGACCGGGGAATACAAATGCTTTCATTTTCTTCTTATTTAATTAATATTTAACTTCTTACTTTCTAAAACGGTGCAAAGGTACTATATTTCTGCGACATAGCCAAACAAATACATTGTTAATACGCGATTCACCCACCGCATCCTTGACCTTGATGTGCCGGTAATCCAACCTTTACATGGCAGTTCTCAAACATTTGACAGGTGGCAAACGACCGTTTGACAACTGTCAAACGATTGTCCGACAACTGCCAAACGATCGTTTGACAACTGTCGGACGCTATTGACACCGTTATTATCAATAGATTTAAACCTATGCTTCTGCTGGAGCCTCGGCAACCGTCCCCTTCAAAGGAATGGTAAAACTGAACGTTGAGCCTTCACCCTCGACAGATTCCACGTAGGCGTCGCCACCATTCTTGCGGGCGAAGTCCTGACAGAGCTGAAGTCCAAGACCTGAACCTTCCTCACCGCCTGTACCATAGGTCGTTTCACCTTTATGGAAGATACTGTCGAGACGATCCGCAGCAATACCAACACCATGGTCCTGTACACAGATACGTGCAAAGTCGCCTTCACGCTTGTAGTAAACCTCAATTCCTTTCCCCTCTGGTGTGAACTTAATGGCGTTGGAGATGAAGTTACGGATAACGGTCTTAATCATATCATTATCCGCACGTACCGTCAACTTCTCGTCAGAAGGAACATACTGAAGCTTGATCTTCTTCATTTCAGCAATCATCATAAAGATGTCAACCACACCAGGAATAACGTCGTCGAGTTCAAAGTCCTGATAAACCACATTCAGACGTCCTGTCTGCGACTTCGTCCACTTCAAGAGGTTGTCCAGCAGGTCGTGCGCTTCTTCCGTTTCTCGGTTTGCCTTGTCGAGCAGCCCGAAGATTTCTTCTCCCACAGCTTCTGGCGAAACGACACTCACCGCCAAGTTAAGCACCATGCGGATGCTGGCCATTGGTGAACGAAGGTCATGCGCAATCACAGAATACATCTTGTCACGGTTCGAAATGGTACGGCGCAACTCTTCGTTCTGCTGCACAATAATACGCTTGGCAGCCACCAGGCTTATCTGCTGAACAACACGCATCACAAGCTCCTCCTTGTTGAAGGGCTTGGTCAGGAAGTCATTCGCTCCCACCTGGAAGCCACGCACGAGGTCAGCCGGTGTGTTGAGTGCCGTGAGGAAAATAATGGGGATATCCTGTGTTTCAGGGTCCTTCTTGAGAATGACTGCTGTATCAAAACCACTAATGTCTGGCATCATGACATCCAGAAGGATGAGGTCAGGATGTTCTTTCTTTGCCTGTTCAATGCAGGCATTGCCACAGTTAGCCGTGCATACTTGGAACTTCTCGTTGGTCAACAAGATTTTCAACAACAGCACGTTGCTGACCACGTCGTCAACAATGAGGATTTTATAGTCACTTCGGTTTATCCGGGACTCTAAGGAAGCACCTATATCCATAGATTTAAAAGGTTTTTATGATTCATTTGTTTGCAAAATTAATCATTTCATTTGACAACGCCAAATATTTTTACCTTTTATTTATATTCTCCCCACGCTTTAATGTCGATATCGTCCAAATTCACGGTGCAGAAAGCCTGAATGAAGGCTGATGCAAGGCGAGCATTGGTAATAAGCGGGATATTCAAGTCGATAGCTGCACGACGAATTTTGTAGCCATTGGTCAACTCACCCGCAGTAAGGTTCTTGGGAATATTCACCACCATATCAATCTCCTTGCGGTGCAGCAAATCAAGCGCTTGCGGCTGAGCATCTTCCGAAGGCCAGTGTACCAATGTATTCTCCACGCCATTCTCCGTAAGGAACTTTGACGAGCCTCCTGTGGCATAGAGCTTATAACCGTTCTTTACCAGCAGACGGGCAGCATCGAGCATCGATGCTTTCTGCTTGGCAGAACCAGTAGAGAGCAGCACCGTCTTCTTGGGAATCCTGTGACCTACAGAGAGCATCGACTTCAGCAATGCCTGCATGGTATCATCGCCCAGACAACCCACCTCACCTGTCGATGCCATATCCACGCCCAGCACGGGGTCGGCTTTCTGCAGACGGTTGAACGAGAACTGCGAGGCCTTAATACCCACGTAGTCAAGGTCAAACAGGTTCTTATGGGGTTTCTCGACAGGCAGGCCAAGCATGATGCGTGTAGCAAGGTCGATGAGATTCAGTTTCAACACTTTGCTCACAAACGGGAATGAACGTGACGCACGCAGATTACACTCGATGACCTTGATATCGTTCTCGCGTGCCAGGAACTGGATGTTGAACGGACCGCTGATGTGCAATTCTTTCGCTATCTGACGTGAGATGCGCTTGATACGGCGCACAGTTTCCACATAGAGTTTCTGAGGCGGGAACTGAATGGTGGCATCGCCCGAATGGACACCAGCGAACTCGATATGCTCACTGATAGCATAGGCGATAATCTCACCATTGCGTGCCACAGCATCCATCTCCACTTCCTTGGCATGTTCAATGAACTGCGAGACCACAACGGGATGGTCCTCGCTGACATTGGCAGCCAACTGGAGAAAACGTTTCAACTCTTCCTCATTGGAGCAGACATTCATGGCAGCACCACTAAGCACATAGCTGGGACGTACCAGCACAGGGAAGCCCACGCGGTCAATAAACTGCTGGATATCGTCCATTGAGGTAAGTGCAGCCCATGCCGGCTGGTCAACGCCGATACGGTCGCACATAGCCGAGAACTTGTCACGGTCCTCAGCACCGTCAATGTCGTGAGCCGAAGTACCAAGAATGGGTACACGCTGACCGTCCAGACGCATGGCCAGATTATTGGGAATCTGTCCACCCGTAGATACGATGACACCATGAGGTGTTTCAAGGTCAATGATATCCATGACACGCTCAAAGGTCAGCTCGTCAAAATACAGGCGGTCGCACATATCGTAATCAGTAGAAACCGTCTCTGGGTTATAGTTAATCATAACACTTCGCCAGCCTTCCTTGCGAATAGTATTCAACGCCTGCACGCCACACCAGTCGAACTCCACGCTACTACCGATACGATAAGCGCCAGAGCCCAGCACGACAATGCTTCGTCCGTCATGTTCAAAAGCTATATCATGGTTAGTACCCTGATAGGTAAGATACAGGTAGTTGGTCTGTGCAGGGTATTCAGCTGCCAACGTGTCAATCTGCTTGACCACAGGCAAGATGCCCCATTGCTTACGTTTCTCACGAACAACCAGCATAGCCTCGTGCATGTTCTTCATCTCGTCCTCAAGACCGACAGCACGTGCAATCTGGAAATCGGTAAAGCCATAGACCTTAGCTTCCAATAGAAGTTCACGGTCAAGTGTGTTGACGTGCAGTTTCTTCAGCTGCTCGTCAATATCAATGATATGCTTCAGTTTCTCAAGGAACCAACGGTCAATCTTTGTGAGTTCATGAATATGCTCCACAGTATATTGTGGCAGATGCATCGCCTTTGAGATGACGAAGATACGCTTGTCGGTAGGCTCACGCAGGGCAGCGTCAATATCAGGAATCTCCAGCTCCTTGTTCTCCACGAAACCGTGCATGCCCTGCCCTATCATACGCAGTCCTTTCTGTATGGCTTCCTCAAACGTTCGTCCAATAGCCATTACCTCACCCACAGACTTCATGGAAGAGCCCAACTCCTTATCCACACCACGGAACTTCGAGAGGTCCCAACGCGGAATCTTACAAACCACATAGTCGAGAGCAGGCTCAAAGAATGCACTCGTTGTCTTTGTGACAGAATTCTTCAATTCAAAGAGACCATAGCCCATACCTAACTTGGCTGCAACGAAAGCCAGCGGATAACCCGTAGCCTTCGATGCCAAGGCCGACGAACGGCTGAGACGAGCATTTACCTCAATGACGCGGTAGTCCTCACTCTGGGGGTCGAAAGCATACTGAACGTTACACTCACCCACAATACCAATATGACGGATAATCTTGATGGCCAGCGCACGCAGCTTGTGATAGTCCGTATTGCTCAACGTCTGACTGGGTGCAATGACAATACTCTCACCCGTGTGAATGCCAAGCGGGTCGAAGTTCTCCATGTTACAGACGGTGATACAGTTGTCGTAACGGTCACGCACCACCTCGTACTCAATCTCCTTCCAGCCTTTCAGCGATTTCTCCACCAGCACCTGCGGAGAGAACGAGAAAGCCTTTTCTGCCAGGCGGTTCAGTTCTTCTTCATTGTCGCAGAAGCCACTGCCCAGTCCGCCCAAGGCATAGGCAGCACGGAGGATGACAGGATAACCGAGATCTGCAGCTGCCTGTCGGGCTGCTTCAATATTGTCGCAGGCATGACTCTTGATGGTCTTCACATTAATTTCATCCAGTTTCTGAACGAACAGCTCACGGTCTTCTGTATCCATGATGGCCTGCACGGGAGTACCCAGCACACGAACACCGTACTTTTCCAGTACACCGCTCTTGTATAGCTCAACGCCACAGTTCAAGGCCGTCTGTCCACCAAACGCCAACAGGATTCCATCTGGACGTTCCTTCTCAATGACACGCTCCACAAAATACGGTTGGACAGGCAGGAAATATATCTGGTCTGCCACACCTTCTGAGGTCTGTACCGTAGCAATGTTGGGATTGATGAGTACCGTCTTGATGCCTTCTTCACGCAGGGCCTTCAATGCCTGACTGCCTGAATAGTCGAACTCACCGGCCTCACCTATTTTCAATGCGCCGCTGCCCAACAGCAGCACTTTCTTGATGCTATCGTCTTTCATATCGTTGTCTGTTTATAATGCGTTGATAAATCGGTCAAACATAAACTCCGTATCCACTGGTCCGGAGCAGGCCTCTGGATGGAACTGTGAGCTGAACCACGGGTTGGTAAGATGGGTTATGCCCTCGTTCGAGCCGTCGTTCAGGTTTACGAACAACTCACGCCAGTCAGCACCCAGCGTTGCTGCATCCACAGCATATCCGTGGTTCTGACTCGTCACATAGCAACGTGCCGTACCCACTTCACGAACAGGTTGGTTGTGCGAACGATGACCATACTTCAATTTATAGATGCGGGCGCCACCAGCCTTGGCCAGCAACTGATTACCCATGCAGATACCACAGATGGGTTTGCGGCTTTGTGACATCTGCTTCTTCAAGACATTCACAGCATCCACACACAGGTCTGGATCACCAGGACCATTGGCAAGGAACAATCCGTCAAACGCCATATCTGTATAATCATAGTTCCATGGAACACGGATAACCTCCACGCCACGGTTAATGAGGCAACGGATAATGTTATGCTTCACACCACAGTCAACTAGCACGACTTTTCTTCCTGCCCCTTCGTTGTATCGGATAACATCCTTGCACGAGACACGCTCCACCCAGTTGATAGAACCATAATCATTACTCATATCTAATTCCTCATTACTCATATCGTCGAAGACGATGCGCCCCATCATCACACCATGTTCACGAAGCACCTTCGTCAACTGCCGTGTGTCAATGCCTGTCACTCCAGGCACCTGCTCACGTTTCAACCAGTCGGCAAGCGACTCCACACCATTCCAGTGTGAGAAGCATTCTGAGTAGTCTGCCACGATGATGGCCGATGCGTAAATCTTGTCGCTTTCCATGAATGTTGCCAGTCCGTTCTCCTCCATCGTGAACGGTGGTACACCATAGTTACCTACCAACGGATAGGTCAATGTCATCAGCTGTCCGGCATACGATGGGTCTGTCAGCGACTCAGGATAGCCCGACATTGCTGTATTGAACACCACCTCGCCCGTTACGGCTTTGTCATAACCGAAACTTTTTCCTTTAAACTCTGTTCCGTCTTCCAGAACCAATGTTACATTTCTCATATATCCTGTTTAGAATTTGTTTTCGTATTGATAGACATTCTCGATAAAATTGACGAAGGCCTGATTGCAGAGCTTCGTTCCACCAGGAGTCGGATAGTTACCCGTGAAGTACCAGTCACCTTTATGATTCGGACATGCAGCGTGCAGTCCCTCTATGCTTTGGAACACCAACTCGATGGGTGTTACCACGTCGTCAGGCCTCAACATCTCCACAATCTTTGCATTCAACTCTTCCACCGTGAACGGCTTGTAAAGACGTTTCACTGGACACTGCATCTCTGCTTTCGGCTTACCCAGTTCCATCTTACACAGACGGTACACCTCATCAATGACATCATGCATGCCACGTTCCTTCAGCAGTTCAATACAGGCACGGAAAGCGCAGAACTCCTCCAGTTTTGCCATATCGATGCCATAATAGTCAGGATAACGAATCTGTGGTGCACTCGAGACGATGACAATCTTCTTCGGGTGCAGACGGTCCAAGATTCGGATGATACTCTCCTTCAGTGTCGTACCACGAACAATGGAGTCATCAATAATAACCAGGTTATCCACGTCACGCTCCAACACCTCGTAGGTGATATCATAGACATGCGATGCCAGATCGTTGCGCGAGTTGCCTTCGGTAATAAATGTACGCAGTTTGATATCCTTCCATGCAGCCTTCTCCGAACGCACGTAGTCGTGGAGTATAGCTTCCAGTTCCTCGTGTGTCGGAATATGTCCCAACGCTTCAATCTTCTTTATCTTCTGGTCGTTCAGGTACTGCTTGAAGCCACCCAACATACCATAGTAGGCTACTTCAGCAGTATTCGGAATAAACGAGAACACCGTATGGTCCACATCATAGTCAACAGCCTTCAGAATGGAATTCGTCAACTGACGTCCCAGCTGCTTGCGTTCCTGATAGATATCACGGTCACTACCGCGTGAGAAGTAGATACGCTCGAACGAACAGGCAGAGTCACCTTTCTGTCCGATAACCTGCTCCAGATGCGTCTCGCCACGTCGGTTGACCACCAAAGCCTGTCCAGGATGCAGTTCCTGCACATCATCGCAGCTAATGTCGAACGTTGTCTGTAACACTGGACGTTCAGACGCCAGCGCCACCACCTCGTCGTTCATATAGTAGAAAGCTGGACGTATGCCCCATGGGTCTCGCATGGAGAACATCTCACCACTACCTGTCAGGCCACATACCACATAGCCGCCATCAAAGTCGGGCATCGTTGTCTGTAGCACATTTCCCATCGCCACATGATTGTCTATATAGTCTGTAATAGCTGTTCCGGCTAGGTTACGCTCCTTGGCTTCAATGAAGTTGCGCTCCACCTCGCGGTCGAGTCTGTGCCCCATCCATTCCAGCATGATATACGAATCGCTGAAGATACGCGGGCACTGTCCCTGTGAGGTTATCTTGTCAAAGATCTCGTCAATGTTCGTCATGTTGAAGTTGCCGCACAGACAAAGGTTCTTTGCCTTCCAGTTGTTACGGCGCAGGAACGGATGCACGTACTTCAGTCCGCTCTTTCCCGTCGTTGAATAGCGAAGGTGTCCCATATAGAGCTCACCCACGAAGTCATCATAGTTATTGATGCCTGAGAAGATTTCCGTAATCGCATCCTTTCCTTCAGCACGCTCACGGAACATGTACTCATTGCCAGGCTCCGTGTTGAGCTTGACACATGCAATACCCGCTCCTTCCTGACCACGGTTATGCTGTTTCTCCATCATCAGATAGAGTTTGTTAAGTCCATACAGCTTCGTGCCGTATTTGTGTTGGTAATAGTCAAGCGGCTTCAACAGGCGTATCATCGCCACACCGCATTCGTGTTTGAGTTGTTCCATATCTCTATTCCAAAAAAGGGGCGAACCGTCATTGACGATTCGCCCGTATCTCTATTCAACAGTAACTGACTTGGCCAGGTTTCTGGGTTGGTCAACATCAAGACCTTTACAGACGGCAATATGATAGGCCAGAATCTGCAGGGGTATCGTAGCCAACAGCGGTTCCAGACATTCAATAGTGCATGGCAGCTCTATCACCTCGTCGGCTATACGACTGATGGTATCATCACCCTCAGTGACAATGGCGATTACCTTACCCTTACGGGCTTTCACCTCCTGAATGTTCGACAGCACCTTCTCGTACATCGCATTCCGCGTGGCAATGACAACGACAGGCATGTCAGAATCAATCAGCGCAATCGGGCCGTGCTTCATCTCTGCAGCAGGATAGCCTTCAGCATGTATATAGGAGATTTCCTTCAGCTTCAGGGCTCCCTCCAAAGCCACAGGATAGCTGTAGCCTCGTCCTAAATATAGGAAATTACGCGCGTAGGTGAAGGTACGGCTTAGGTCGGCAATGCGACTGTTCTGCTTCAGTACCTTACGCATCTTCTCGGGAATGGTGTGCAACTCACGCACCACCTCCATATAGCGTTCGTGACGAATGGTACCCTTCTCCTTCGCCAACGCAAGTGCCAGCATGGTGAGTACGGTCACCTGACCAGTAAAGGCCTTGGTGGATGCCACACCGATTTCCGGACCTACGTGGATATAACAGCCCGTATGAGTGGCACGAGGTATGCTGCTGCCAATGGCATTACAGATACCATATATAAATGCGCCGTGATCCTTGGCCAGCTTCACGGCAGCCAAGGTGTCGGCCGTCTCACCACTCTGCGAGATGGCAATTACCACATCATCAGGGTTGATGACAGGATTGCGGTAGCGGAACTCCGAAGCGTACTCCACCTCCACGGGAATACGGCAGTAGTTCTCAATAATCTGCTTGCCAATAAGACCTGCATGCCATGATGTTCCACAGGCCACGATGATGAAACGCTTGGCAGCCAGCAACTGTTGCTTATAGTCGATGACCGAACTCAGCACCACATTGTCCATATCCACATTGACACGTCCACGCATACAGTTCGTCAGGCAATCAGGCTGCTCAAAGATTTCCTTGAGCATGAAGTGCGGATAACCACCCTTCTCCAGCTGTCCGAGGTTCAAATCAACGGTCTGCACGTCCAAGTGCAGCTTACGGTCGAGCACATCAACCACCTTCAGTTCCTCACCCAAACGCAGCACAGCAATATTACCGTCTTCCAAATAGGCCACCCTGTCCGTATATTCCACAATAGGACTGGCATCTGAAGCAAGGAAGAATTCCCCGTCACCAATGCCCACCACTAACGGGCTCTGCTTGCGAGCGGCAATAATCTGGTTGGGGTCACGCTTGTCAATAATGGCAATGGCGTAGGCACCAATCACTTGGTAAAGTGCCACCTGGACGGCTGTCAGCAAATCCAGTTCCTTGCGCTTCATGATGTATTCCACCAACTGCACCAGCACTTCCGTATCGGTATCCGACTGGAAATGCACACCCTTTGCCAGCAGTTTCTCCTTCAAGTCTGCATAGTTCTCAATGATGCCGTTGTGAATGATGGCTAAGTTCTTGGATTCCGAATAGTGAGGATGGGCATTCACCGAAGAAGGCTCGCCATGCGTAGCCCAACGAGTATGGGCGATGCCAACACAGCCCGTCGTATCCTTATCACTGCAAAACTCCACCAGGTTATCCACCTTGCCTTTCGTCTTGCACACGTTCAGGTCACCATTATCGTTGATAAGTGCCACACCTGCCGAATCGTAACCACGATACTCCAGGCGTCGCAGACCCTTTATCAGAATGGGGAATGCCTCTTTTTTACCTATATATCCTACTATTCCACACATACTTTCTCCTTTACGTTCATCGTGCTTGTGTTTATTTCGGGTGCAAAGGTACAAATAAGTGAGCACAATACAAAATAAAAAACGTTTTTTATTTTTATTGTCGAACGGAAATACCTTCGACGAAGTCAAGGGTACAAAAAAAAGTGAAAGGCTTATTACCTTTCACTATTTTTTTTAATAGAACTTGAAATATCTTCTTGCATTGTTGTACGAGATGTCCTCCACCATCTTGCCCAACAGCTCACGGTCATCAGGCAGAAGACCCTTCTCCACGTCGTTGCCTAAGAGGTTACAGAGAATGCGACGGAAGTACTCGTGACGCGGGTAGCTCAGGAACGAACGAGAGTCCGTCAGCATACCCACGAAGCGGCTCAGCAGACCCAGCACCGAGAGGGCGTTCATCTGGCGAACCATACCGTCCATCTGGTCGTTGAACCACCAACCGCTACCGAACTGTATCTTGCCCGGCTCACCACCTTGGAAGTTACCCAGCATGGTAGCAATCACCTCGTTAGCACATGGATTCAGCGTATAGAGAATGGTACGTGTGAGCTTGTCCTTCATGTTCAGCTTGTTCAGGAACTTCGACATAGCCTTCGCCGTGTTGAACTCACCGATGCTGTCGAAACCAGTATCAGGACCCAGCTGGTCGTACATCTTCGTATTGTTGTCACGGATGGCACCATAGTGGAACTGCTGTGTCCAGTCGGCATCCGCATCCATCTCAGCCATCACCGTCAGGAAACAGTTCTTGAACTGGCGAACCTCCAAGTTCGACAGTTGCTGACCACGCATAGCCTTCTCGAAGATGGTCTCAATCTGTGAGTCGGTATAGTCCTCATCGTAGAACTCCTCAATACCGTGGTCACTCAGCTTACAGCCGTTCTCAGCAAAGAAGTCATGACGCTTTTGCAGGGCATCCACCATATCGGCGAACTTCACAATGCTCACTCCACTGACCTGCGACAGCTGCTCCACATACTTCGGGAACTCAGCCTTCTCAATGTTCATAGCCTTGTCAGGACGCCAAGCAGGAATCATCATAGGGTCGTCCTGTGCCTTGTGCTTGGCATACTCAATATGGTTGTGCAGGTCATCCACAGGGTCGTCTGTAGTACATACGCACTCCACGTTGTAATGCTTCATCAGTCCACGAGCAGAGAACTCCGGCTGCTGTAGCTTCTCGTTACACTCGTCAAAAATCTCACGGGCCGTCTTGGGGCTCAACAGCTTCTCAATGCCGAAAGCCGTCTTCAGTTCCAGGTGTGTCCAGTGGTACAACGGGTTACGCAGCGTGTAGGGCACCGTTTCCGCCCACTTCTCAAACTTCTCCCAGTCGCTGGTATCCTTACCTGTGCAGTACTTCTCGTCAACGCCGTTGGTACGCATAGCACGCCACTTGTAGTGGTCGCCACCCAGCCACAGCTCGGTGATGCTTTTGAAACGATGGTCGTTGGCCACCATTTCGGGAATTAGGTGACAGTGGTAGTCAATAATGGGCATCTTAGCCGCATGGTTGTGAAACAGGTCCTGTGCTATCTCGTTGTCAAGCACGAAGTTCTTGTCGTTAAATTGCTTCATGAGTTTATCAGTTTCTAAGTTATAAAATTATTTTCTGCAAAGTTAGTGAATAATTAGTAGAAATATGTTATCTTTGCACCATAAATCCACGTAAACGATGACGTACAACAGCAAAGTCCTTCTCATCTACACAGGCGGCACCATCGGCATGAACCGCAATCCCCACACAGGTGCCCTCGAACCGTTCGACTTCGAACACCTATTATATAACGTGCCAGAGCTCAAGCAGTTCGACGTACATATTGACACCTACCAGTTTGACCCGCCCATCGACTCCAGCGACATGACTCCTGCACGATGGACGGACCTCAGCCACTGCATTGCCGACCGTTACGACGAGTTCGACGGCTTTGTCGTACTGCACGGAACGGACACGATGGCCTATACCGCCTCTGCCCTCTCCTACATGCTCGAGAACCTGACCAAGCCCGTCATCTTCACCGGCTCACAGCTGCCCATCGGCATGTTGCGCACCGACGGCAAGGAGAACCTCATCACCTCCATCGAGATAGCAGCTGCCAAGGACGAGCTGGGCCATGCCCGTGTGCCCGAGGTGGGCATCTATTTCAACGGACGGCTCCTGCGTGGCAACCGTACCACGAAGCAGAGTGCCGACGAGTTCAACGCCTTCGAGTCGTTCAACTATCCCCATCTGGCAGATGCCGGCGTGGAAATACTCTACCACAAGGACCGCATCCTGCAGCCACAGTGGGACAAGCCCATGACGCCACACTTCCGTCTTGACAATAACGTCATCATCTTCTCGCTCTTTCCTGGAATACGTGAAGACCTGGTTCGTCACATCATTGCCACGCCCAACCTGCGCAGCATCGTCATGCGAACGTTCGGCTCTGGCAATGCGCCGCAGCGTCCGTGGGTCATGCAGGCGCTACGCGAAGCCACCCATCACGGCAAGATTGTCATCAACATCAGCCAGTGCATGCAGGGCAAGGTACAGATGGGACGTTACGATACGGGCTACCAGCTGCAGGAGGCCGGCGTCATCAGCGGCTACGACTCCACCGTCGAGAGCGCCGTCACCAAACTCATGTTCCTGCAGTCACACTACGAAGACCCCGAACAGGTGCGTCACTTCATGATGCAGCCCATTCGGGGGGAGATTACAGTGTGAGGTTCCTCTAACCTCTTACTTCTTACATCTTACTTCTTAATAAACTCTACGCGACGGTTCTTGGCACGACCTTCCTCGGTAGTGTTCGGAGCCACAGGCTCGTGTGAGCCCTTACCTACGGCACGCAGGTTGAAACCATCGACGCCCAGACTTTCGAGGGCCTTAACAACAGCCTCAGCACGCTTCTGGCTGAGCGGGTCGTTCACAGCATCAGAGCCCTGGTTGTCGGTATGTCCCTGTACCTCGAAGCGTACGCTGGGATTCTTTTTCATGTAGTCGGCAATCTTCTTGATCTCCTCCATCGACTCCGGCAGCAGGTCAGCCTTACCCGTCTTGAACAGGATGTTGTTCGTCACAAACTTACCCGTCTCCTGAATAGAACGCTCTACAGCAGACATGTCAGTTTCGGTACGTCCATACAGTTCTACGGCACCCTTGGCTACAACAACGTTCTTCACGTAAGTGGGACGGTCGTCCTTATGACCAGACCACAGCGTGAACCAGCCTGCACCGGCCTTGGCGTTGGGTACGTTGATGACACGCTTGCCATCAACATAGAACTTAATGGCACGCTTGTTGAACGACAGGGCGAAGTGATGCCAACGGCCATCGTTGATGACACAAACGTCACGGGCTGAGGAATGTCCTTCCCTGTGGGAGTAACCCTCCTCTGTAGGACGTACATAATCGCAGTCGATGGTCTGCTTGTCGTAGCTCATGCCATAGTAAACTGTGAACAGCTCGTTGTCCTGTCTCTCGTTCTCGTTCATGATATCCAGCTCAATGCTGGGTGCGCCGTCCTTGGGACGGTCGTCGAACAGCATGTCGTACTCCACTGTAAACACGTCGCCCAGATAGTTCTTGATACCACCCTTCACCAGCGGCGTAATCCATCCGTCACCATCCACGAGGGCAATACACTTCTCTCCGTTGATAGTAGCAATCTCAGCGTTACCGCGAACCAAGTCCCACTTCGAGGGGAACTCGCCCACCTGCTCATTCACCATGTTGTCCTCGAACATGATGACGCTGCCGCGCACAAAGTCACTCTTCACAGCACCAGCCGTCGTCGTTACGCCAGGTTCTTCCGTCGTTGCCTCAGGAGTAGTAGCCTCCGGATCGTCGCCGTCGTTACGTGTAGCGTTACGTACCTCATCTATAGTACCGTCAACTGCACCGTCAACTGTGCGATCAACAATGTTGCCCACTCGGTTCTCAATCGTGGCCTGAGCCCTACGCTTGATGCGTCCGAATATTCCCTGTGCAGAGGCATCAGCCACACACGTCAGCAGCAGAATAGCTGCCATTGCAAAAAGCTTCTTGTTCATATTACTAATGGTTTTTAAGTTAATTATTCTCGTTTTTAGGTTTCTAACAGGGGACAAATTTACAAATAATATTTCAAATAGCCAAATAATATAAAAGATAATGCACAAAATGTTTGGAGTTATCCGTTTTTTTCGTATATTTGCAGGGACTAAACAAATAACAATTATGAAAGAACTGAAAGGAACAAAAACAGAGAAGAACCTGCAGGAAGCATTTGCAGGCGAGTCAATGGCACGTAACAAGTACACCTACTGGGCATCGAAGGCCAAGAAGGACGGATTCGTGCAGATAGCAGCCATCTTCGAGGAGACCGCTGCCAACGAGAAGGAGCACGCCAAGATG
The DNA here is from genome assembly GCA_947169685.1 of uncultured Prevotella sp. Lineage (GTDB taxonomy): Bacteria > Bacteroidota > Bacteroidia > Bacteroidales > Bacteroidaceae > Prevotella. Next base: position 14,653 of record CAMVQS010000040.1, read on the forward strand.
TGGTTCAAGCTTCTGGAGGGCGGCGCTATCAAGGATACCGTCTCTAACCTGGAGGCTGCTGCCGGTGGCGAGAACTTCGAGTGGACCGACATGTATGCCCGCATGGCACGTGAGGCACGCGAAGAAGGCTTCGACGAAATTGCCGAGAAGTTCGAGGGCGTAGCCAAGATTGAGAAAGCCCACGAGGAACGTTACCGCAAGCTGCTGGACAACGTCCGCAAGGAGCGCGTCTTCACGAAGGACGGTGACGTCATCTGGCAGTGCGCCAACTGCGGCCACATCGTCATCGGCAAGAAAGCCCCTGACATCTGCCCCGTCTGCGACCATCCGCAGGCCTACTTCCAAGTAAAGGCAGAGAACTATTAAAACGTCAAGAAGCCTCGCTCACACGGAGCGGGGCTTCTTTCTCATCCTACATCACCCATCAGCCTTCAGCTATCGTGATGTCATTCTCCAGTCCCTGTGGCATCTTGAATGCTGCTATTGAGAGTTATCTTTGGAATCCTAGTGTAACCTCAACTATGTAGCAACCACTCTAGTGCCGATACTATATGAATGTTTTTCCCGTCTTTTACTACGACTCGACTTTGAGTCATCGCAACAAGTGTCAATTGGTCGCAGTGTAGTGCTTCTGAAGCCTTGACAAGCGACGATGTCTCGCGCTCGTATGTCTTAGGTGCTTCTATATCGTAGGCCACTTGTATCAACTCTATGGCCTTACCCTTGTCGCAAACCACAAAGTCAACCTCTTTGGCCTTAGGGTTGGGCTTATAGTAATAAACGTCCAGAAACTCGTCTGTACATCTTCTCAGCAATTCTATATACACCACGTTCTCCAATCGCCAACCCAGATTCTCAGGAGACAAGGCATTCTCACGGTTACTTTGCAACCCCGTATCAACCACATACGCCTTCTGGTTACGAACGCGCTCCTTTACTTTGAACGAATGGCGAGTAAGTAACTGTATCATAAAGGCCTGACGAAGATAGTCTACATACTTCTTAACCGTCTTATCGGCAATGCCCAGCAGACCTGACAATTCGTCGTAATTCACCTCCTGACAGGCATTGTTTATCAGATAATGTGCTATCTTGCGTAGAGCATCGATATTACGTATTTTAAAGCGCTTCTGAATGTCTTTACGCAATATGGCCTCAATCAGACTTTCCACATAGCCACGCTTGTTCCTCAGATTCTGTATCTCAGGGAATCCGCCATCGTGAATGTAGTCAATAAATGCACGCTTCCTTTCCGCATCGGCCTTGGTGGTAATGCCTGTCATATCGACATTGTGAAATGAGCAGAACTCAGAGAACGAGAATGGGTATAGGCGAATCTCATTGTAGCGCCCCGTAAGATGAGTGGCCAACTCGCCGCTAAGCAGCTTTGCATTGCTACCAGTGATGAAGATGCGAAGGTCGGTTCGAAGCAGACGGTTAACAAACAGATACCATCCGTCAACGTCCTGAATCTCGTCTAGTAAAAGATATGAAACATCTGTGCCATACAACTGATAGACGCACGACAGCACCGTATTCAGATCTTCCGTTTTTATGTCGGCCAATCGATCGTCGTCCAGGTTCACGTAAGCATACCTTAAGCCATGCTCCAGTAGTACCTTGTGGCAGAGAGTTGATTTACCACTGCGGCGTACGCCTATCACCACTTGCGCCATTTTTGTATCAAACTCAAATAGCGTTTCCTCCTTTCTTGTCACCCATTTCTGCGGTTTGTAGTTCCTTATTTCCTCTTGCTGCTCAGCCAGCACCTGCAATATTATTTTCTCGTCTATCATTACATTTGGAATTTTGCAGCGAAGTTACAAAAATAATTTCAAATTACGATAAAATGAATGAAAAAACTTTGTAAAATACGATAAAACGCATGTTTTACCTCTGCTCTTCATCCCTTTTTCCTTCTTCCATCTTCCCTCTTCCTTCTTACATCATACATCATCACTCTTACAGGTACCAGGTTCTTGTCATACAAACCACATACTTGTTGCTCGTAAACCATATATTAACGACTGCTTAACTACATAGTTACTCACCAAGTAAGCAGCCTTTACATACCGAGTAAAGGGTCGAAACTCGGTATGTTTCGCCTCGAAAGTCGGTATGTTTCGCCTTGACAACGGCAAGGGCTCTGATTTTCCAAAAATGAGGACGTTTCGTCCCAAAGATACAACACTTACCATCAACACGCTGAAACCCCGATACACACTACGTTTGGAGCATGGTAAGTGTTGGTAAAGACCTACTATAGACTTACCATAGATGTATTTATCAGCAAATTCGAAAGATGGTAAGTGTTAGGGTAAGTCAATGGTAAGTGTATGTTAAGTCTTCAACGAACACTTAACATGGCCGAAATCCAGTGTAGATCGGGCTTTCAGACATACCATAGTAAGTGTTTCCCTGATGTGACAGGTACCAGGCTCCTCTGTCATATATTAACCTCTAAACACAAAGAAGCCTGCTCTCAACGCGAGGGCAGGCTTCTTCGTTCATTTGGTTCTTACTATGATTCTACTTATGCAGGCGATACGCAATAAGACCAGCAGCCAAGGCTACCCCCACTCCACCGCAGGCCAGATAGATTGCAGGGCTATAATCATCGGCTTCTTCGGTCTGCTGATTGTCCTCGTTGGGAGTGTTCGGCTTTGTTGAGGGAACCTGTGCATAGACTCCTGCAAACGACACGCCACACTGGGGACATTTCGGGTCGTCGCCCGTTCGTAAAGCGCCACAGTTGGCACAATGCTTCTGGGTTGGCGGTTCTTTGTACTGAACCTCAAAGATATTGACGGCATTTCCGCCTTGGTTGCCACGTCCCTGAGAGGTGACAAACAGATAACGTCCGTCGCTCGAGATGTCAAGTCCTACCGGATACGAGTCAACCCTGGTATGGGCAATCACTTTCATCGTCTGTGTGTCAACGACATACAAAGCGCTGGCCGTGTTACATGCAGCGAACACGTAGCGTCCGTCAGGAGTGATGGAGATGGTGCGTGCGCCACCGCCTACTTTACAGCTCTCCCAACCGTGAAGCGTCGTCGTCTTATTCTTGATCTTCGTCACAGCATCCATAAAAGCGCTGAGCTTAATGCGCTGGACAATGCCTGAACGGTTGATGCTAAGGTAAAGGTAGCCGTTGGAAATGACCAGATGGCGTACGTTCGGCTCCATTCCGAGAATACGTCCCAGATATTGTTGCTTCTCAATATCAATAACGGCGATACCACCACCGCCACCCATACAGCCAACAAGCAGATAGCGGTTGTCAGGCGTGAACACCGTGCCACGCAGGGCATAGCCGCTGTCATTGTCACGATCTACGGAAACGTTCAAGGGGAAGTTCAGCTTCAAGACATAATCCACAACAAGTACCGTCTTGTGCTTCCAGTCCTTCGGGTTCTCTGACGAGATGTCAATAAGTCCAATGGTGTTGTTGCCCCAATGCGAGACGGCCACCGTATTGCCATCGGGCGACGTTGCAATCATCTTGGGCAGCGGACCTGTTTCCAAGAGTCTGACAATCTGATCGGTCTTGGTGTCAATGACGGCGATGGCAGACGGGTCTTGTGCGTTGATGTCGAACGAACGCCGATAATAGGGCACCCACAGGTAGCGTCCATTGTGTGAGAAAGTGCTTTCTACAGGCTTGCCGAAGAAAGTGTTGAGGTTCTTGGAATAGTGCTGCCAATGATAGAGCCCTGAAGGACTTGCCCAAAGAGAGTCGTCACGCCCTTCCTTGAAATTATGTCGGATGACGGCCTTCTTTTCGCCTGTCTTGAAATCGTAGCATACCGTCGTTCCGCCCTCCAGCGAATTGACGTAGTATTTCGTTCCGTCAGGATGAATGTTTACTGACTTCGGACTATGAATATCCGTATCGCGAGTTGCTGCATCACCGCCAGGGTAATTCTGTTTTTTGTCAATCAATTTAATGGTCAGCATACCGTCTGTTGACCGTACGCTGTCGCCAATACGTGAATGAACCAACGGAGGCAGGGTAGTCGGATGTTCTTGTCCTATAGCAGGAAGGGTAAAGGCTAAAGCTGTCGCAAAGACAAATAGTTTCTTCATATGCATATCTCTTATTTATCGTATGACGACTTTTTTTCCATTGACAATATAAATACCCCTGCGAGGATTCGTCACCTGCTGACCGGACAAGTTGTATATCTTGTTGGTTTGTTCCGGAGAATAGCGGATGCCCTGAACACTTGTTATGGGTGACGACTCTGTGGTTAATGTACATCCCCAGGCTACCGTGATGGTCCCAGGAACCTCCGTACCGTCCTTCTTAATCAAAGTTGCTTTTTTCACTTTAGCCGTCGTTGCCCCCACAGAAGTCTGTAGCGTCACGCGTATAAAGGTCGAGCCCAATTGCGAAGCATCGAAATTGACGGTAGTCGTAGCACCTGTCAGCGGCGAATATTGCTCTTTGTTACCTGTGCCATTTTTGTCGCCGTATATTTTAACTTGCAGCTTACCAACATAGTTGTCATTGTCCATCTCGATGCGGATGCCGCTATAGTCGCTCAGTTTCAGTGCTCCGCTATCACCCCAAGTACCATAGAGGAACAACTCGGCCCAGTCTTGGGTATAGTTCACCACATACTGGATTTCGAAATCATCCTCTGTCGGATACTTCCCATTATAGCCACTGCCATGATAGGCTGTGACAATGGTTTTTGCCAGATCAGCCTGATTGAAGGCAGGCAAGCTACGGTAGGAACCGTCGGAGAGGCCCATCCAGTAGAAGGTGACTGCGTTGTATTCCTTGGCTTTCTGCACGAAGTAAGTGACGAAATTCAGGTAGTTGGTGCGGTTGGCGTCGTAGTCAGAAACGCTGGCATCGACATTGCTGGAGGCCCATTCGCCGATGATGACGGGCGCACCCTTGTCGATGAAATACGTCTTCAGGTCCTTGAACATCTGGTTGATTTCAGTCTTGGCACTACTGAGGTTTGAGATGTTGGGATAGCAGTGCACCTGTACGGCGATGTGGCCCGTCCCAGCAGGGTCGGAAGGAATCGTCAGCTCCTTCAGAGGGTCTAACAGGTGCGTGTTCCAGTTGCCGGCTCCATTGCTGGCGGCATAGGTGTTGATAACAAGGTTACGCTTCAGGTTGTTGCCACCTGTGCTGCGCACGCTGTTCACGAACGACAGGGCATAGTTGTTGAGGGCCTTGTAGGAGTCAGCTGCCGAGGTAGCGTTATAGTTCCCAGAGGCTTTGTACGAGGCGAAGCACCACGAGTTGTAGTCGTCGAGCATCTCGTTATAGGCCTCGAAGAGCAGGTGCTGGTCGTAGTCCTTGAACGTCTCGGCTATCTGCTTCCACAGATACTCATACTTCGCTTTCGTATTGTTATATGTCGTCATGCTGGCGTGAAGCCAATGGGTACTGCCGTCGCCCGTATCGTGATGCACATTGAGAATGCAGTACATGCCGTTGTCGATGACATAATCGACCACCTGCTTGACGCGGGCCATCCATGCAGCATCCACTTTGCCGTTGCTGTCCATGTGGTTATACCAGGTCACAGGCACGCGGATGGCTCCGAAGCCTGCTTCCTTCATCATCTTCATCAACTCGGGTTTGGTGTATGGCTGTCCCCAATATACTTCCGAATCAAGACCCTGCTGGACACCTTCACCATTGGCTTCGAGCGTATTACCAAGATTCCAACCCACACCCATGTTCTTGACTGCATTGGCAGCCGTTTCAAAACTCTGCGCCTGTAAACCGCTCGTCAGGAGTACGGCAAAAAGAATAGTATAAAATCTCTTCATACACTTTTTGCTGTTTAGCCAGTATGCTATTTTTTCTCCACGACAACCTTCAGCGGGTTATCCAGATGCTGGTATAATGCCGTTACCCGAACCATCCACTCCAAGAAGTTGCGACAGTCGTACTTCGACCAAGCAGAACCCCAGTAGTATGTGACTTTCTCGCCCGGCTGCACGCCGCGACGTACTACAAGAGCATGACCGTTGATGCCATTGGCAGCACCCTCATTGGGAACACGGAGGGTTTCTACCGAATCGTATGGGAACACCACGCCGACGTAAATCTGGAAGTTCTGACCGTTAGGATTGTCCGTGGGGTCGGCATAGAGCACGAAATTATTCTCCATCAGAACTGAGGTGGTATCCTCGTTATGTATGACTACACCAGAAGCGACGTCAATAGGTTTCGTGGCACCCTCGTACCAGACTGTCTGGCGGTTAAAGTTGGAGCCTTTGTCAAGCGAGAGCAGACGGTGTTCTGTCAGTTTGTCGCCATTGAAGTCCTTGGTCTCGTAAGTCAGGCTGACGGTGAAACGCAGAGGGCCGTTATCGAGGATTTCGTACTGCGTATAACAGTATGGGAAAACGATCTTTCCATCGTCCATCAATGCCGGAGCGCCACACCCCAGCGACGGGCCAACCTTATAGCAGTCGAGGCCGTAACCATGATCGAAATGGTAGGTGGTGAGTTCCTCTAAGGAGTCGGCTGCTGCGGTGTTGCCCGCCTCACGCAGAGCAACAATGGCAGCATGGTTGCTCAGTTCAAGCGCATAACGCTGTTCCACAACAAGGTCGGGCGTGTTTTTTGTCCACACGTCGTTTCCGAAAGCCCGTTCACCACTCCGTTGCAATGCCGGTCCATAGAGGCGATAAGCGCCACGGTCGTTCTCCCAGGCAATGTCATCGACACGCTCTGGATACTGACGTCCATAGACCACAGGAGTGAAGGGACGGGGCTGTCCAGGGACAATGGTAAAGCGGGCTTCGCCATGAGGACGCACGCTGGCGTCGATAAGCAAGTGCTTATTGTGAGTAAGCTGGTAAGGCACTTCCTGACGCACGGCATTGATGACACGAATCGGACTGCCTTCGCTGAGTCCTAAGTACATGAAGACGAGATTGGCATCAACCTCGACAAGTTCTTGACGTGGGTCGTCACTAGGATTGCTGACGGTGATGGTGACTTGCTGTGCACAGAGCGTAAAGGGCACCAATAAGAATGCCAACAAGAGACTGATTGTAATTTTCTTCATTGTTTGTTTATTTTAGTAGATTTTCATTAAAATGATTGACCGCCTGACGATATAGATGTAGACGGGTATTTCCACCGTAGATACTGTGGTTACGGTTGGTATATGTCAGCTGACGGAAATCCTTGTCGGCTTGCACCAGTGCCTCGGTATATTCTGCGGTATTGCGGAAATGCACGTTGTCGTCAGCCAATCCGTGACAAAGGAGCAGCGCACCATGCAGCTTGGCAACACGAGCCATGGGATTCACCTGGTCGTAGCCGTCAGGATTCTCCTGTGGCGTACGCATATAACGCTCCGAATAGATGGTGTCATAGTAGCGCCAGTTGGTGGGCGGTGCAATAGCCACGCCGGCAGCAAACACCTCACGGCCCTCGGACATGGACATCAACGTGTTCCAACCACCGTACGACCAGCCCCAAATGCCGATGCGGTCCTTATCCACATAAGATTGCTGACCCAACCACAAGGCCGTTTCCACCTGGTCATGGCTTTCGAGCTCGCCCAACCGCAGATAGGTACACTTCTCGAAGTCGGCTCCACGTCCGCCCGTACCACGGTTATCGACACAGACGCAGACATAGCCCTGCTGACAGAGGTATTGCTCCAAGAGTGCTCCCTGACCGCACATGCCGATGCCCCAGGCGTTCTTTACCTGCTGGTTGCCAGGGCCTCCATACTGATACATAATGACGGGATATCGCTTCGAAGGGCTGAAGTCGGCAGGCTTGATCATCCAGCCGTTCAGCTGAACGCCCTCGCTGGTTGTGAAAGTGAACAGTTCGCGCGTACCTATATTATAAGAAGCCAGTTTCTCGGTGACGGCCTTGTTGTCGATGACAGTTGCCAGCACCTTTTTGCCGTCATGCAGGGTATAGACGGGAGGCGTGTTCAAGTCGCTCCACGTGTTGATGAAGTACTTGTAGTTGGAGGAGAAAATGGCGCTATTCCATCCTGCCTGCGGGGTCAGACGCTCTACCTTTCCGTTCTTACGAGCCACGTAGATCTGTTGTTCAGTAGGACCCTCAGCATGCGAGGCAAAGTAGGTGTCGCCCGTCGCCTCGTCGTAGCCATAGACATCTGTCACTTCATAGTTGCCTTGCTCCACCTGACGAACAAGCTGACCACCAATGGTATAGAGGTACAGGTGCATGAAGCCTGAGCGGTCGCTGGGCAGCAGGATATGGTTGTCGGTGATGCAGAGGTTATCCAGAACCTCTTCCCTGACATACTTATCGACACGCTCCTCCAACAGAAGCTTGCTGACTGTCGAGAGCGGATTGACGCTATAAAGGCGCAGGCAGTCCTGATGACGGTTCATGGTCATGACAATGATAGACGTAGGATCGCTGGTAGCTTTAATGCGGGGAATATAGCCGTCGGCATCGAGAGGCAGCTGCAACGTGCGGGTCTGACGGCTCTTGATGTCAAAGCTCAACACGCTGACCTTGGAGTTCTGCTCGCCTGCTATCGGATATTTATAGGTATAGGCACCAGGATAGTCGGCATACTCCTCATAAGCAGGCCTCATGCCCTTATATAGTGGAAATGAGAACTCGCGCACCTGGCTCTCGTCATAACGAATCCAACACAGCTGCTTAGAGTCAGCAGAGAAAACCATGCTCTGCGACGTGGTAAACTCCTCCTCATACACCCAGTCAGGAATGCCATTGATGATTTCATTGCGCTTACCGTCCTTGGTCACCTGACTCTCTGCGTTGTTGTAGAGCAGCTTGACAAGGAAAATGTTATTATCGCGAACAAAGGCAATCAGCTGACCATCAGGCGAAAAAAGTGGCGACTGCTGGGGACCTCCGTCACTGAGCGCTTCCATCTTCTGATTCCTGACGTCGTAGATATAATACTTGGCAGTAAACGAGTGACGGTAGATGTACTGCGTCTCTGTCTGCACCAGCAGACGCTGGCCGTCTGGACTCATCACATAGCCGTCGATATTTCTCACCTTCGGACCACGAACAGTTGCCAAGTCAAGCAGCGTACCTGTCTGCTGTCCCGTCTTGAAGGAATACTGTTCAATGCACTGACCGTCAGCAGATATCTGCAGATAGGACTCACCGTCCTGTGCAGGCTGTACTGCTGCCATGCTTTGTGTACGGAACGTGCCACGGGCTACATCCTTCAAGGTCAGGCTATTGCCTGCTAATAACGCTGCTGTTGAAAGCAGAATAATAACAAATAAAGCTACAATGCGTTTCATATTTATCTTTGCTGTTAGTAATTGCTTTGCAAAGATACGAATAAGTGAGAACAATACAAAACAAAAAACATTTTTTTGTTTTTATTGTCGAACGAAAGTATTTGTTTATTTGTACGAAAGCTCACCTTCCAGCAACTGCGGAATGCTCGTCTTAGGATTCTTACGCATATAGGCTTCAACAGACTTCACATTGTCGTTTGTGAATACACGTTTCTTAGTAACGCGATTGACCACATACTGTATCTTACCCATGTGTTCACGACGGGCAAGCATCGAAGTATCAGAAGCCTCATTCAACGGATAAAGACTCAGAATATAGAAGCCCACGCAGTCAGGAACAATCATCTTACGCGTCATCTGCTGGCGCTGTTCCGCTGGATAATACCGTTCATACAAAGGATAATCTACACCAAGGTATTTGTCAAGACTGATGCCCAACATACTGTCACCAACGACGATACTTTGATTGAGGGCGCCTATCTGTGCGTAGAAAACAGGCTGATGCATATCGGGCAGCAACTTATGCAATTCCTTGAAAGCCTGCGACAGTTCCTTATCAATGTCGCTGATATCCGCATACTGCTTCTCAACATCAATCATGATGGCCTGAAGAACAGAGTCTTTAAAGTAATGCAGGAATTTCGAATTAATCATCGGGTCGTTAACATGACCAATGTTTAACATATCCTCTATCAGCATACGCGTTTGTCCTGGATAACGTGTATTCAACTGCTGCAAGGCAGAACGGTCACCCGTAGTCAGATATAGCGTCTGAATACGGTCATAACGCTCCACAACGATCTCTTCCGAGCGATGATCGTCGTTGGGCTTGAGATGCCATTCGCAGCCTATACACAGCAGCAAACAAGCTAATACACCGAGATAAACCTTACGCACTACAGTTATTAAATTTTGATAGATGATGTTAAAATCGTTTGCAAATGTACTAAAAAATCTAATTAAATCCAAATTTTAACGTAAAAAACATCAAAATCAAACTAAAATTTGTTTACCTTTGTTTCCTAGAGACTTAAAAACTAACGATATAATGAAGGAAAAACTAATATTTTCGTGGCTACTTCTCATAGCCACACAAGTCACATTTGGACAGCAAAGCTTCACTATCAACGTGACTAACAGGTCGAACGTAGAACTAAATGGCCAACCCGTAACCGTCAATCTGCAGCCAAATATAAAATCTGCCATTGTAAAACTAAACGGACAGGAAATCCCCTGCCAACTCGACGATCTTGACGGAAACGGACAATTTGATGAATTATTTTTCCTGACCGACCTGAAAGGGAAAGAGAAACAAAGCTTTGAGATACAACTCTTTGACAAGGGTGTACCACGTAACTACGAGCCACAGGTATATGCCGAAATGCTGTTGTCGAACAAGAATGTCAAAGAAAGCAACAAACATGACCTCTATATCAGCAGCTTAATGGTAGATAATGGTACGAATCCCTACTGGCAGCTACACCACCACGGCCCTGCTTTTGAGAACAAACTTGTGGCCTACCGAATTTATTTCGACCACCGCCAGACAGTTGACATATACGGAAAATACCGTCAGGGCTTGGAACTGCGCCAAACACAATTCTATCCTGATAGTCTGCAGAAAGCTACAGGTTTTGGCGACGACGTCCTGTGGGTGGGATCCACACTCGGATTGGGAACCCTGCGTGGATGGAATGGACAAGAACCTGTCATGCTGGAAGATGTCGCTCATCGTACCTTACGCATCATTGCACGTGGTCCGCTTCGCACCATTGTAGAAGTCATCGATGACGGCTGGAATGCTCCGACAGTCGTCTCCAACACCCCTACCCCAATCACCATGACCACCCGCTATACGCTCTATGCTGGTCGAAGAGACTGCATGGTAGATATACGCTTCGACCGTCCTGCCACCAACTACCAATTCTGTACAGGTATCATTAACGTAAAAAACTCTATTGAATTTACTGACAAACAGGGATTGCGTGGCTGCTGGGGAACCGATTGGCCTGTATCTGCAAAGGACTCCATTGGACACAAGCGCGAGACCGTCGGACTCGGCATCTGCATACCAAGCCAGAACGTTATCCAAGAACTGCCCAAGGACAAACGCAACTACCCCTATGTAGTGGCAACACCCACCAACCAACTACACTATGCCATAACCTTTACCTCAGATAATGAAGACTTCGGATACCATACTGCTGATGCGTGGTTTGCCTGGCTGAAGAAATGGAAACAGAATCTTGATGCTCGAAATAGTATCAGCATCAGACGCAAATAACAAAAAAGAAGCCCTGACTCATTGCTGAATCAGGGCTTCATCATTGAAAGGAG
>CAMVQS010000041.1 GCA_947169685.1 uncultured Prevotella sp.
CCTTTCTGCCTTTTCTTACCAATTGTGAAATTGTAGGCATAATACTTTTACTTTTATTAATTTATATATATTATTTTGTTTATATTCAGCACTTTACAATCACAGTACGCCCTTTAACAAGGCGTTTCGGGCTGCAAAGGTACAACAATTTCCCGAATCCACCTAACTTATAAGAAGGAAATCCACTCGGCTATTGAGGAAATTAACAAATTATAACTATGTTGTGATTTATTAACTATAATTTGGAGGGGAGTTAGGGGGAGTTAGGGGGAGTTCTTGCGCCCCTTCGGTAGCAAGCGGCAGAGCCGATCGAAGGGACATTATTTGTTGTGCTTGAATACTAAGCCTAAAAAATAACTTGAGCCTTTAGTTCTATTGTCCCTTAACTCCTCAGGCCAAAGGCCGATAACTCCTCTTAACTCCTAAACACTCACGCCTGTCCCTTGTTGATGTCAAACGGAGCTATTGCACCCCCACCCTGGGCGTCTGGGATGCGGATGGGACCGAAGGCCCTCTCGTAGCGCATGATATTCTCCTGCAGCGCCCCCAGCAGGCGCTTGGCATGCTCCGGAGCCAACAGCACGCGGCTCTTCACCTGCGCCTTCGGCACACCGGGCAGCACCCGTGCAAAGTCTAACACAAAGTCACTCGAAGAGTGCGTGATAATAGCAAAGTTTGCATACTCGCCCTGCGCCACCTCCTGCGGTAGCTCCAGTTCCAGTTTTCCCTGTTTCTTTTCGTTCTCGTTCATACCTTATATTATTATATGGACGACAAAGGTACGAATAAGTGAGCACAATACAAAATAAAAGACCAAGTTTTTTATTTTTATTGTCGAACGAAAGTACTTTCGAGACGAAGTCTCAAAGGTACGAAAATTTTGATAAAGTGAGAACAAAAAAAGTTTTTCTTTTGTCGAGCGTGAAAAATTTATCTAATAAGCGAGCGAAATGCAAAATAAATTACGAATTATTTTGCATTTCGTTCACTTCTTTAGGAAGTGATTAACACCCTTCTGCGGACGGTAGGCATCGTAGATTTTAAGGCATTAGTTATGCTTCTTTAATGCCATGATGGCCTTAAGTTGGGCGGCGTCAAGGGCGGGAATGCTGTGCTGACGCTCGAAGGTTTGCAGTTCTTCAAGTGTCATGTCACTCTCGTGACCGTGGTTCAGTTCCTTGCTGCGGGCCTTGAACTCGGCCTCGTCAGCATAATAGTGACTGACCACATAAACGTAGTAGATGTCACGCTCGCGACCCTTGCCGGTGTTGAGCTCCCAGTGGTGCATCGCCATCTCTAAGCGAGCCAGGTCGGGGATGTCGCTTTCATCCTCGTCGGGCAGACGGTAGATGTCGGCATACTCGTAGGCGTAGTTTTTCTCCTGCCGTTTCTTCATCAGTTTGTCATTGCCCTGCCTTTCGTCCTGATAGCGCTGCATAAGTGCAGCATCGAGGGTGGTATATGTCCGGCCGTCGTCGTGTACAATCTGTCCCAACAGCCCCTTCGGGTTCTCCACCCGCCAGCGGTTGGCGTCGTCTTTGACCACACTGAGGCCATACACCTGCTGCACCGTATCTCTCTTCATCCATTTCTCGGTCATTGGACCCTTGTTGCGTTTGGCAATCTCCTCCGCCTTGTCCACTATTACGGCTCGGTGCCAACTCGTTGCCTTATTGGCAAACACGCCGCATGAGGCCACCCAGCGCGTCTTGGGCTTATAGTGATTCCTGATGTCGTACGCCACGGGCATGACGCCTGCGCCGTAGGCCCGCAGCGAGTCGCCGATGTAACGGAAGCCCCGGAAGTAGTATTCCACGCAGATGTAGGGTTTAGGCTTCACCACGATTTCGTCGATTCCGAAGTCGGCATCCTCCAGTGTAACGCGCCCCTCTGCAAGCGAGGCCACGCTGACCAGTTGCGGCTTATAAGCCACGTGGTTCAGTCCTACCTTCTGGGCGCCCTTCACGTCGGCCAGCACTCCGCTCAAGTCGGTCTTACCGATAAACACGCCGTCTTCGGTTGTCACGCTAACCAGTGGGATGCCGTTACCGTCGGCATCCACCACCTCTATCTTCTGCGCCATTGCGTTCATGACAGTCATCATGGCGACTACTGCCATCATTAGATTTTTCATATTCATATTCTCTTTTACGTGCAAAGGTACGAATAAGAGAGAAGAAAACAAAAAAAAATTTGTCTTTTCTCGAGCGGAAGCGCTCGGCTATGCCGCTACTGCCACTCTTGCCGGTAGTGTTTTGAATGATTCTTCCTTCAAAGCCATCTCCTCCCTCCCTAAACAGGGAGAAAAGCAAATTTTTAGTTACCTTTTTTGTGCCGTTTTTGGGACCTGCTTTCGTTCGTTTACACATCATCCCCAGTCAGGGGGACGTTGGGATCAAAGTTGAAGCCGTCGGGGTTGTCGAGCGACTGGACACCGGGGCTGGTGCAGATGATGCCGTGCTGCTGAATTCTGACCACCTGCATGGCAGGCTTCTGATATTCTTTCTTTATCATTATTGCGTCCTCCACTTATTTTACGATTTTCTTTTTACCGTTTACGATATACACGCCCTTCTGCGTTGGCATGCCTGACAGCTTGCGCCCGTCAAGGCTATACCATGCGCCAGCCTCATTGTCAATTATCAATTGTCCATTGTCAATTGAACGGACTTCCGTTGTCCCGTCGCCCCAGTCAATGTCGATGAAGTGGGCCGCCTGAGCCTCACCGTTGGGCTTCACCCAGAAGTGGGCGCGGAACGACCTCAGTGTGCGGGCACTGGCAGAGTAGCCGATCTTGTTGCCCGAGGCCACGTAGAGAATCTCGTTGATGTTGTCGGCGGTAATGGCGAACGGCGAGTACTGGCCCACGAACTTCACGTTCCCGTCGGTGCTCACGACCTCCTTTGCTGCCGTGCTACTGATGGTGACGCCGCTGAACACGGGATCACTGATGTTGCTGCCCGTCGTTGCCTACTTCACGATGTAGGGTTTGCCAGCCTCGATAGCGGTCACGTCGCCGCCACTGATAGTAATGTCGAGTGTGGCTTCGTAACTTTCTGCGCCACCGATGCCTGCACCACCAAGTTGATACTTACTCGTTGCCGTCACAGTACCACCGGTAATAAGGATGGTAGCGCTCTCGCCACCTCTGCCACATCCTATGGCGGCGGTATGGCAATCAGTCGTAGTAGCATCAACCGTACCGCCGTGGATTTCTATATTGCCACTATTACCCTTTCCACTTTTAGAGGATCCCACTCCTCCACCGATGGCGGCACCATCTGTTCCCTTTGCTGTTATGTCGCCACCATAAATCTTGGTTTCTACACCATTGCCAAAGCGCCCACCGCCTATGCCGGCACCTTTTGTGCTGCCTGTGGCCTTTACCGTTCCGCCCCAAATAGTTAGGCTGGCGCCGTTGCCATAGTAGCCACCACCAATGCCAGCACCGTTAGAGCCACCAGTGCCCGTAACCGTGCCACCATAGATGGTGATGTAGCCGGCCAAGTTGCTCGTGTTCTCATTGCCGCTGCCGATGCCTGCACCCTGCCTGCCGCCATTGGCAGTGATATTGCCGCCATAGATGGTGAGTTGGCCGTAAAAGCCCTGGCTGTAGATGGTGAGTTTCTTGCCCGCCGCTAACTTCACGCCGCCCGTCAGGGTGAGCGTCACCATGTCGGGGATGATGAGGTGGACGTCGTCGCCAAGCACGTTCAGCGTCTTGTAGTTGGAGTTGCCCGTCACCACGTACCAGCCATTGTACAGTCCTACCCAGCCGCTGTCGCTGGTGTCGCTGCCGTTGATGGCAGTGTAGCTATTGCAGGTTCTTATCTCTTTATTCACCACTTTGTTCGTGGCGTCCCAGCTCCTGTAGAAATAGTCGTAGCTGGTTTGCGCCAGGGCTGTCGTTGCGCCGCAGAGTGTCAGGATGGCGGCGAGCATTCATAGTTTCAGTTGTCTCATTTGTTTATACGCTATTATATATAAAAAACTAAACTAAAGTACTGCGGAATTTAGGTAATAGTTTCTAATAGCTTCCACCGTCGTGCATGTGTTCGTCAGAAACCCAGTCTATCTTCAGGAGCATGCGTTTCTGTGCTGTTGAATGCTCTTCCTCGCCATAGTGGTAACCTGATTGATAGTAATAGACTTCGTAAAAATAGGCAAACCAAGACCGATGATGGTCATATAGCCAGAAGCCACTGTTGTCAAGAGTGCCACCGCCGCTTTCTTCAAAACAGGCGACAAAGAAATCCCAGTCACTATTCAACAGGTCTTTTATGACATTGGCCGTTCCTAAGCTTGGGCCATAGTATGCTCCTATATAATAAGAATCGTAAAAGTGATTTGCCGGAATGGTGTATGTCTTACTGGTAATGGCGCAGAACATGGGGTTCACGCCATTGCCAGCTTCACGAATACACACCCAGTTGCGGGGAATGTCACCACTTTTGAATTTTGTCTCAATACTCTTTCCATATACCGTCCTCGACAGATGTACGTCACGCACGATGTCGCCAACATGCCAACGCGACGTTGGCGAGTTGAAGGGCCATGCGCTGTTGACCAGGAAGGTGATTTGACTGAAGTGGAGCAGGCGGGTATCGGGCGAGGCGGTAATCTCGGCCACCGTTCCACCCGTGCCGGGGCGAAAGTAAACGGTGCCCTGACTCTTGCCCTCCCTGTCGGTGAGGCTGACGGTGATATCGCCTGTGGATGTGGGTACAGCCTCGATGTCGGGAGCCAGCCAGCTTCGGAACATCTTCTCGGCTTCGGCAATGGACTCCACACCGATGTAGAGGTGGGTGGTGTCATTGTCGTAGAGCGGCGTGCCGTACTGCCGGCTGATGAAATTGCCGAGGCTGTCAATATTGACGATGGTCCGCTGGAAGTAGTCCAGGTCGTCGTAGGTGGTAGTCTCCAGCCTGTCTGGTACCTGGTTATTGTCATCGTCATCGCTACTGCAGGCGGTGAGGGCAAATGTGGTGGCTACGGCTATCGCCATGAGCCACTGGATGCTATGTTTTCTTTTCATTGTCAACATAATTCTTAACTCTTAATTCTTAATCGCCAAAGGCGGAAACTCTTAACTCTTAACTCATTACAGTCCTATCTTCTTCAGCATGCGCAGGGTCTTGGCTATGAGCTGGTTGCCGCCACTCTGATAGACGGGTATAGAGGGGTCGTTGGCCAGCGTGTTCACCTGCTGCCTTTGCTCGCACTTGTTGGCGTAGTCCTGCAGACGAGTGCTGACGGTCTGCATCTCGCTGCGGCTGACCAGTTCTATCTTCGGGACGAACACCTTCGAGAAGGTGCATGGTTCCGCATCTTCGGGATGGTCCTTGTGGGTGAAGAAACTGACGGTGACAGCCACCACGAAGTCGGGTGCCTCAGGATAGCCCACAGTGCTGCCGTTGTAGGGTATATAGACCTGAGGGTTGACCATGATGGTCTTGAAGAACTCGTTCACAGTGCGACCATAGAAGCGGAAATTGCCGCCCTGCTGAGCCACCACCCTGCTATTAGCCGCTGTCTCGAAAGCCTCGCTGTCGGTGTCGAGCAGGTCGGCGGGAGCCACCTGCCAGACGCGCGGCGTGCTGCTGCCGTTCAGTCGTAGTATGCCCGATGTCTTACCCTCAGCCAAACTGAACTTGGGGCGTGCTGGAAACATGAGGAACGATCGGAAGGCGTCTGTGTATCCATAATTGCGGGCAGGATAGACACCGACGGTGGTTGTGACGTTAACATCGCAAATCTCCGGGTATAGTTCGCGGTTGATGTTCACCTTCACGCTGGTGGGGTCGAAGGCATAGACGATGCGGGCCTCATAATCGCCAAAGCTGCTGTTTGAGTAGCCATTGGCATTGGCCAGGAGGTTGAAGTGGTCGTAGGACGAGAGGATATCCTCCTTGTCGATATACACCACAGGGTCGTCGGCCAGGCTCCAGATGCCCTTGCCCACGTGCCCATCGTCTCCGTTGGCACTACTAATGGCCTGTGCAGATACGCCTATACCGCGGATGTTGGTGGAGTTGAAGGTCTTGATATAGCCCGAGGCATCCATTTGCATGTCGGCCTTCAGGTCGATTTTGCCGGGGATGGTATCGTAGCTCACAGGTTCTGCTAAGGCATTCCCTATCATGCCCAGGGCCCCCGAGGCGATGCTACAGGCGAAACCGCCCCAAAGCTTGACTGGGTTCAGATATTTGCCGAGACCCGCATTGCCCGCGAAGTCGCCCTTCACTGACATCAGCTGTGCATACTGGTTGCCGCCCTGAATGCTACTGGTAGCCGTCCCAGAGATCCAGTTGAGCAGGCTGCACACGCCGCTCATGCAGTTGCCGCCGCCGTGCTGAATAATGCGCTCGTTGGAGAAGGTGCCCCCGATGTCGCCCAGGAGGCTGCCCCACAGCGTCACCTGCTGCGTGGTCTGGGTGTTGGGATAGATGGTGATTTTGGTCTCCTTGCGGTTAGGGTTAAGCCAATTCTTGCCCTCTGGCAAATAGGCCGAGAAGTCGAGGTCGAAGCAGTGCCAGCCGTTGGCCAGGCTGCTCGACTCGCGGTAGGGCGTGACGAGGGTCATAAAGGCCTGGTTCTGTCCGTCGTAGATGAGTGGCGAGCGGTGTAGGTTTGTGCCCAGCGCATGATTGGAGGGTATGCCGAACTCATAGTTGTGATAGAGCGGATACATATCCATGCTGCCATACTCGCCCATCTTCACCATGTACGATAGTTCGTTGCCCTCGCCGCCGGGGTTGAACAGATAGGTGAAGACGCGTAACTGTCCCGTGTACTTGTTGTAGAGGGCGAAGTAGCGTGTGCCGTCGAGTGTGGCATCATTCAGACAGCAGAAGGCCATCTCCCAGCCCTGGTCGGGACGGTAGGAGTTGCGCACGTCGGCAGGGATGTAGATGCTACCCTCGATGGTCCATGGTGTCCGCTGCGGTGCGGCGATGCCATTGATCTGTACCGTCTTGCACTTCCACCATTCCTTGATAAAACTGGCATTACCGCCGCTGTAGGCATCGCCCAGGCTGTTCTGCGAGTGGCGCACGGTGATGTTGGCCACGTCGCCGTTCTCTGTGGTAATTTTCAGGACGGCATCGGCGGGCGAAGTGCCGGTGATGCCGCTATATGTCAGAATGACGGCGGGGTGGTCGCCCACGGTCTCGGTGGCTGTGGTGAGCCACGAGGGAGTGTTCTCCACCTTGGTGATGGCCGACGAGAGGCTGTCGAGCACTACCTGCTGGTTGCCCTGTTCGCCATAGAGCCAGAAGGAGTAGTTGTAGGTGTGTGGCTGCAGGACGGGGGTGACCACGTCGTCATCGTCGCTGCACGCAGTGAGCAACGGTGCTGCCGTCAGGGCCACGACCAAGGCAAGCAGCGGGAGGAATCTGTTTTTTTTCATCATATGATAAATTAGTTTTGTTTTCATTTTTCACTTTTCGTTTTCACAAAGAATTCCTGTGGACTATCGGTATAGAGGTTGCCGAAGTGTTCGACATTGACTATCCTGGCGTGTGAGCCGAGGGTATGCTTTGCGCAGTAGAGGAATAAGTCGCGGTAGGTGATGGCAGGATTGTCGGTGAGCTGTTTCACCACGTTCTGAGTAAAGCGGTCGCTCATCCAGTAGAGGCCTTCGCTGTTCCAGTTGTCGCCCCACGACTGTTCGGCTGTGCTGGCTCCCACGAAAGCCAATGCCCCGGTGATGCCGACAAGACTGCTGACGGTAGCCTCGGCATAACAGGGCTCGGCAATAACGAGCAGTTTCCGGGCACCGCCCTTCGCGAGCATCTCGCTGGCAGTCTGCCTGAGGAGGTCGGCAGTAAAGCCCTGACCGCCTGACGTGCCAAGCCATTCAAACTCGTTGCTGCCGCCATTGCTCAGGCTACGCCCGTGGCCGCTCCAGTAGAGCAGGATGTTGGCACCAGCCTCGCTCCCTGAGACATTCTTCAGGATGTCGGCAACCTCGGCAGCAGTGAGCGCATGGTTGTCGTAGTCAACGACTGCGCTTGGCAAACCGTCGGTGCCGCCCATCAGGTCATCACTGTTAAAGGAAGACCTGATAATATTGCCCCGACGTGCAGCCTCCTGCTTGTCGAGGATGAGGACGATATGGTCGTCATCGAAACCGCCCTTGCGCAACAGCTGATAGACACTGAGTACGTCGGCCAGATGGCGGTAGTTGGTGCTGCCATCGCTGCCCTGTACCAGCACGGCATACTGTTCGGTTAGGGCGGGATAGGATATGGCGGGCATGACGTCTCCGGCCATCTCACTGAAATCCTTGTTGGCCGCCTCCTCGTCGTAAAAAAAGCTCCACGATGCCGAAGGGCTAACCTCCAGCTGGCCGTTGGGGCCGAAGTAGGTGCGGTGGTAAATCTTGCCGTCCGTCAGTTGCCAGTGTACGTAGGTGGTTTTGGCTATCTGTGTGCTCGTCTCTGCATCGAACACGATGTGGCCGGAGGCTCCGCAGAAGCGCTTCAGCCCGACCATCGCCCTCATGTTGCCAATATAGTTGCGCATAGCGTCAATTTGCCAGACAGCGTCGGCGGCGTTGGTGGTCTCTACATGCTCTCCGCCAATGATAAAGATGCAGTAGTTGAAAAAAATGTTCATGGCATTTTTGGCATCGCCGACAGCGAAGTTTCGCTTGTCCAACGTCAGTAGCAGGCGGCTGGCCAAGCCTGCCAGTAGCAGTGCGTCATAGAACTTGCATTCGGCAAAGGTGGGCATCGAGCCGAACTTCTCAGTGTAGGCCTTCTCGAAGCCCGTGGCGGGGTCGGCATATGGAGAAAAGCCCTGATACCCTTGCAGCATGGCTCTGTCGCGAGTGTCAAGAGCGGCAATAGCCTCCTCGCTGAGGTTACTGAAGGCAAACCATGTGCGGAAGAAGCTTTCAAACAATTCCCAATACTGGTCGTATGAGACATCGTCCCATGAGGCATCGCCGTCGGCCTCCGTCATCCTGTAGTCTTCTATCAGCATTTTGCGGCGGAGGCGGACCACATCGCACAACTGCTGAGTGGTCTCAACGACGCAGAGGTTTGACGAAAGAAGGGCGGAGACAACTTCTTCCTCCCTGTTCTGGTACTGCAGATAGTTTTTCATGCAGTTCAGTAAGTCGCTACCGTCGGCATACTGCTCGTTCCGGGTCAGGCGGATGCCGAGATTATGGGCGTGGAAGGGCGCCCAGTCGAAGAACGTCTGGCCATACTGGTCGGCAGGAGAGAAGCAAGCCACACTGGGCGAAACGCCCAATTCCTGGGGATGCTTGCCCAGCCATGACCGGTAGAGCGTCATCATCGTCTCAACACATCGTGCATCGGTCTCGGTCAGCGTCCACAGGAATCCCCCCTCGTAGGTATTCATTCCGAACAGACTGGGAATAGCATAGCGGCGCACTATCTCCTCGCTGGTGGCGGTGGGGGCGATGAGCGGCTTCCGCGTTTTATAGCAGGCAGGAGCAAAGAGGGCCAAGTTCTCGTTGGCAAAGGGACCGATGACGGCCTTCACTGTGGTGTCATTGGCAAGTCGTCTGCTTAAGGCGGCCATGTCCTCCGACAGCTCATCATACCAGTCAATCTTCAGCGTGACGTGCAGTGAGTCGTGCTGCTGTGCCTCGTGGAAATTGTCGGCGAACCACTGCGCCGTGCGCTCCAGACGCAACCTGGTGGCAGCATCGCCTATGGGACCTACGACTGCTACTGTGCACACCTCCCCATGGGGCTGGGGCTGAGAAGCTGTGGTTTCGTCCTCCTGCTTACAGGAAGTGAAGAGTAAAAGGTAAAGAGCGAGGAATGTTGCGTACGACAAGATCCCCCTTTTTATCTTTTCGACTTTTAATCTTTTCATCATCAGAACTTGTAGCGAAGACCGGCGCAGAGCACACCCTTCTCACCAAGGCCTGCCTCGACAAATCCACGGAAGGTTTCGCTACCGAACTCTGCACCTAATGCTGTAGCCTGGAACATAAACGATACCAACGTCTCACTCTTGGCGTCAGGATCAGCAGCCTTAGCATTGTCATTAGGAGACACCGAGAGGAACATTACTCCGGCAGAAAGACCGGAATACATACCGAAGTTCTTCTTGCGCAGCCAGTTGAACTTTACTGACGGCATGACGGTGATAAACTTCTCGCTCAAATCATCTTTATGGGTCTTCTCGTCTTCTGCTTTACAGCTGGCATACGCAGCCACTGCTCCTAAGCCCACGACGGGCGTGACGTGGTAATAGTATTCAACACCGATAGGCCCCCAAAACGAACTTTGGTCTCCAGCTGCTGCTGCAAACGCGCTCGTATAGACAGAGAACAGATTAGATGCTGACCCCGTGCCGTAGAACACGCCAATTTCATTCTTCAACTCATCCTGAGCATTCACATTCACTACAGTCATCATGGCGACTGCAACCATCATTAAAAACTTTTTCATACGTAGTTAATTATATCAGTGGTTTATAATTCAGGACGCGAAGTTACTGTATTTCACGCATACGCGCAAGAGTATGCAAAAATAAGCAAGCCGTTTGCAAAAATAAGCAAGCTGCTTAGTCTTGCAACTCCCTGAACTCGCTGGGGCTGAGTTCGTACTTCATCTTGAAGTCATGGTTGAAAGTGGTGGTGCGCGAGAAACCGGAGGCAGCGGCAACGTCGGCAATGGTCATGGTGGAGTCGCGCAGCAGTCGGCAGGCGTGCTTCAGCCGGCACTCGCGAATGAAGTCAGGCAACGACTTATAGGGGCTGCCTTGCGTGAAGGCTGTACCGATGCGGCGACTGCTGATGCCGAAATGAGCAGCGGCGGCCTCGCGGTCGAACAGCGGTTGAAGATACAACTGCTGGCTGATAATGGCCTTACTGATGTACTGGAACAACTGCTCATTTGTCATCGATTCGGAGGCTTCAGCTGTCGTCTCGGGCTCTTGATCCGCCAGGATGTGTTTCTCTGGCTGTTCGTGTCTCTCTTCGGACGGCAACAGTTCTGAAATCTGCTGGGCAATAACGCGGTTCTTCCTTCGGATGATGCGATGATGGCGGAACAGAAGGAACAGTATGAGTAGCAACAGCACAACTACTACTGCCAAGCCTATGGCTATCTGGCGTGCATGACGTACCTCTGTCTTGTGCTGTTCTATTTCCATCTGCTGCTCGTAGGCATGGAAGCGGGCTTCGTCCAGGTCCTGGAAAATGGAGTCCATCTTGGCGGTCTCGCCCAGCAAGCACAGCGTCGGGGCGATAGAGTGACGCCCTTCCTGCGTCTTACCATAGTCGCTCTGCTCGTAGAGGGCGAGATAGTTTCTGGCACTGTCTGTGGCGGTAGCAAACTCTCCACTCTCCACTCTAAACTCTACACTAAGCCATGCATACGCCTCGGCCAGATAGCCGTAGGCCCTGTTGCGATAGAAGTCGATATATCCGGGGCGGTCTTCGTCGGCGGGTTCGCGGTATGTACCGTCACGATAGTCGTCAGGGTGCTGCTCGTAGTCGGCGAGGCGGTCCTCCATGCTCTGCGCAACGGGAATGATGTCGGCATGGCGCCCGGCCTCACTCAAGACACCCACCTTACGTTTGAGCGCTATCAGCGAGGCATCCAACTCATTGAATTTCCTCTTGCCGTCGAGAGCGGCTATCACGCTGTCAATCTTGGCCAGTCCTTCCTGTAGATGTCCCGTATGCGTCAGTGCCACGGCTATCTCGGCCTCACTCCTCAGGGCTTCCGTCTCGTCGCCGTTCTCATGGAACAGCGTCACCAGTTCGGCCGTCCATCTCAGTATCCGCTCGTCGTCGTTGTTCCGACGGCAGGCATTCACAAGTGTCTCCAGTACGTCCTGCCGGTACTCACGGTTCTCGCGGGCCACGTCGAGCAGCATCAGCCGCTCGCAGATGGCAATGGCAGAGTCGAGCCGCGTGCCCTCTAACGACTGGCAATAGACCTTGGCGCGCAGCCAGTCGGTCTCGTAGGCCGCCATACCCTCTGCGCGCAGCGAGTCTATCGTCTGCAAAGCCTGCTCAGGCCTGTCGGCAGTCAGTTCCATCACCTGTGCCGCCGCCTGTTTCACGTCAGGCATCGAACCGTCGTGCTCCTGTCTGTCGTGCCCGCCAGCGCAGCCCGTCATCAGCACGACCGTCACACCTATTATATAATATAAGTATCTCCCGAGTTTCATCTGTTGTCTTCCTAAGCTTCATTCATTTCATCATCATATTCTCTTTTACGTGCAAAGGTATGAATAAGAGAGAAGAAAACCAAAAGAATTTTGTATTTTCTCGAGTGCTCATGATCCATGATTATGATTTAATAGCCATACACCAGCCCGTACTTCTCATGAAGCTGGCGTAGGGTGCCGTCGGCCTTCATCTGGGCGATGACGGCATTGACGAGGGCAAGAAGGTCGTCCTGCCCTTTGCGCATCAGCACCCCGATTTGGCCGTTGGTGAAAGGTTTTTCGATGAGCGGAGCAGCGAGGCGCGGGTCATTCTGTACATACCACGGAGCCTCGGTGATTTCGGTAATCATCACATCGGCATGACCCTCGGCTACCCGCGAGGGGATTTCCTCATTCTTCTGCCAGACGATGATAGTGGCGTGAGTAAGGTGCTCGTTGGCAAACTTCTCATTCAGTCCGCCGGGGTTCACCATCACGCGCACCTCGGGCTTGTCAATGTCTGCCAGCGACTGGTAGCGGTCGGCCTCGTCTGCGCGACAGAGAATCGTCTTGCCATTACATAGATAACCGTCGCTCATCAGCATCGTTTCCTTGCGGGCATCGGTGATGGTGATGCCTCCGATGGCGAGGTCGAAGGTCTGCGGCCCGGCCAGCACGTCGGCAGTCAACGTGGGCCATGAGGTTTGTACGAATTCAATGCCTACACCTATACGTTTAGCAATCATTCCAGCCATCTCAATGCCAAAGCCCCAGTAGTCGCCGTCGGCCTCCCGATACGACAGTGGACGGTAGTCACCTGTGGTTCCCACCTGCAATTTACCACGTTCCACAATCCGCTCAATGGTGGGCTGCTTCTCTAAAGGACTAGCATCGTTCACCGTGCAAGATGCAAACGCTGCCGTGCCGCAAATAAGGATGGCGGCTATCCATAATATAGTCTGTTTTTTCATTGCATTGGTGTCAACAGATAAAGGGTTTCTAATCATTTATTGTCACTTTTCCGCATAAACGGCAGCGTCTTGGCCTGCTCCATCATCATGTCGGCCACCATGCCGTTGGCATCGCTCTCGCCGTTAATGAGGTCGTAGAGCGACTTCAGGCCCTCGCGCCCGCCGTTGTGTTTCAGCACATAGACCAGACAAAGATACTGTAGGGCCGTATTCGACGAGAGGATGTCGAGATCGGTGATGGCCAGTTGCGAGAGTGCCAACTGGTGGGCATCGTCGCTGTTCTCGTCGATGAAGCGCTGCACGTCGCCGACGGTCTCCAGTCCGAAGGATTCGAGCACGGGCAGATAGGACATCATCGAGACAGGCCAGATTTCGGCCTGGTTGACGGCGGCGATGCGCTTGTTCAGACGGTCGAAGGGATGCAGTTCGAGATAGCTGCGGAAGGTGTCGCGCGACAGCGGTACATCATCCAGTTTACCGCTCTTCACCAGTGCCAGCGTCTGACGGCGATAGTCGGTGAGCACTGTACGCAGTCGGCTGAACTCGTCATCCATCAGTTCCATCATGCCTGCCAATCGGTTGAACTGTCGCAGATACACGTCAGGAATCTTCACGTCGCCCTTGTAGCCTGTGTCGTGCTCGATGGTGGACCACACATGCTGCAGGGCCGTACGCATCTGTAGTTCGAAGCGCGGACTGCCTGTTTTCAAACGGCAGATGTAGTGCAGCGAGTTATAGCCGAATGAATCCAACTGGTGCAGTTTGCGCTTATCGACGCTTTCCTGCCAGTCGATGTCGAAAACGCGCTTGGCGATGGCCGCCACTTTATCGACCTCGTCGGTATAGAATGTGATGACGCGCAGGCCGACGAGGTCGGTGATGTCGTCGATGCTCTTGTACTTCGCCCCCTTCAGTTCCAGCTTTCCGGCCAGCGACTTCTCGGTCTTCACCCTGTGTTCCATAGCCGTGATGTAGATGCCCTGCTCGCGTATAGCCTGGCGTAACTGGCTGCTGGCCTCATCGGCCAACTGCTCCAACGTGGGTAGCAGTTCGCGATACTGTTGCAACAAAGTCTCGCCGTGCGCGTCCAGTGTTACGCTGTTTCCCATCATTTAAATTCGAATATGTTACTGAAACCCGTAATAGTGAAGACACCGCGGACGGTATCGTTGATGCCCTTGATATAGACATGTCCGCCCTTTGCCTTGGCACTTTGCAGAATGCCAAGGAAAATACGCAGACCGGCTGACGAGATGTATGTCATGTCAGTACAGTCGATGATGATGTCTTTTCCCTCTACATTGTTCAGTGGACTCATTGCCTTCTCCGTTTCTGCGGCAGCGGCGGTGTCGAGACTGCCTTCCAGAATGGCAACCATGTTGCCGTCTTGTTCTTGAATTGTTACGTTCATAATCTTATTATCGTTTAATGTTTAATCATCTTCCTCAGCGTCAGCACATTGAGATTGTCCATGCGCTCGTAGTTGATGGAGTCCATATTCTGACGCATAATGTGGATACCCAGACCGCCAATGTTGCGCTCCGTGGCAGACAGCGTGGTATCGACTTCCGCCTGAACAGTGGGGTCGAAGGGTTTGCCACTGTCAATGATGGTGAACTTCAGTCGCACGTCGTTCGAGGCGGCCTCTATGGTCACGTCGCCGCGCTGTCCCGTTGGGTAAGCATATTTCATCACGTTGACTACAGCCTCCTCTACAGATACTTTTACCTGCATGGTGACAACTTCGTCGAATCCCACGGCCTGGCAGACCTCTTCCACAAAGGCATTCAGCCGAGGCACTTCCTGCACGTCGTTGGGCAATACGATGCTTTTCCGCATCTGTACGTCACTTTGCTGCTTGATATACTGTATGGCCATCATGGTCAGATCGTCGCTCTGTTCAGCATTGCCCACGAACTGGTGGACAGCCTCGGTCATCCGGGCTATAAGCTGACGGGGCTCCTGCTGTTGGTTGGCCAGTGCCTGCACAGCCACGTCGTTGACGCGTTCCATTTGGAACTGGGCCTTGTCGGCATCCATCGCTTCGGTCAGTCCGTCGGTGAAGAGGAAGATGGTGGTGCCGGTGAAGATCTGCGCCTCCTGCAAGGAGTACTTCCACGTGGGCATGAAGCCGACGGGAATGTTCGGATCGCAAGGCAGTTCGCCTACACCGACACCTACGAGCAGCGGAGCATCGTGACCGGCATTACAATAGTGCAGACGACCTGTGGGCAGGTCGAGCACACCGACAAAGAGGGTGACGAACATGTGGTTCTTGTTCATGTCGGCGATGGTCTTGTTCATGATGGTCACGATACGGTCGGGCATCGACTCGTGGGCCGACACGGTGCGGAAAGTAGAACGTGTGACGGCCATGAAGAGCGAAGCCGGCACGCCCTTGCCGCTGACGTCGCCGATACAGAAGAACAGCTTCTCGTCGCGGAAATAGAAGTCGAACAGGTCGCCGCCCACCTCCTTGGCAGGAGTCAGCGAGGCATAAAGCTGCACGTCGTCGCGGTCGTCTCTGGTGGGGAACTTCTCGGGCAGCATACCCATCTGTATGCCGCTGGCAATGCGGAGGTCGCTCTCTATCGATGCCTTCTGGGAGGTGGTGGTCTTCAGTTCGTCGATATATTTCACCAGCGACTGCTGCATGTTGCCAAACGAGTGGCTCAGCTGACCTATCTCGTCGATGCGTTGGAAGTCTGGCAACTCAGCATCGAACTGCCCCGAGGCGATGGTCTCGGCCTCATGAGCCAGACGTCGTAAGGGTTTCAGTTCACGGGTAATAATTCGAATGAACAGGTAGAGCATCAGTAGTAAACCCACCAAGACAATGGCTCTGACACTATTGCGCAAACGGTCGAAGGCACCAAAAATGTCGCTCTCAGGACAAACAATGGCCATCGAGCAGCCTGTCTGTCCAAGGGGTTTGTAAAAGACATAACAGTCCTTGCCGTCGATGTTCATGTGCTTCATACCCTCCTCGCCGCGCTGCATGGCATAGCCCAAAGCGGTCAGGGCCGTGTCGGGCTGCTCCAGCGTCTGGGTGAAGATGGTCTGACGGGTAATCTTCGTTGTGTCGGGGTGTACGAAGTAGGTACCACCACGACCTATCATGATACTGTAGGAATTGGGATAGGGCTTGACGGTAGAGATGGTCTGCGACAGCCAGTTCAGCGAGAGACTGATGTTAATGATGCCTATCAACTGGTTCTGGCTGTCCTTGATGGTCTGACAGTAGCTGGTCACCATCTCGCTGGTGTTCGTAGCCACGTCAAGGTCCATATACGGTTCTGTCCAGCACGGTTTTTCCAACAACTGAGGCATGAGATACCAGTCCGCAAAGAAATACTGGTAGTTGTCACTGCCGCCCTGTATGGTTCGGAGCGAGTCACCGATGTGCTTGGTATAGGCAGAGAAATAGCGTCCCCTGTCCTTGAAGTAGTAAGGCTCAAAGGCGATGGAGCAGTTGTAGAAGTCGGGATTATTCAGCAACAAGCCTCGGCTATAGACAAACATCGAGTCGGCCTTGTCGGGATGGCGCTGCACCAGCCACTTGGTCATGTTCGAGGCCACCTCCACACGGTTCAGAATACCCTCTACACGCAGCGATGTCTTATCCAGAATCGTTGTAGCGCGGCTGACAGCCTCCTGACGCACGGCCTCGCGCGATTGATAGAACAGGAAGCCGAGGGCAACATTGAAGATAATGGCAGCAAAGAACACCACCCACAGGCTGACCCTCACTGAGAGTTTGCGACGAATATATGTGAATATCCTTTTCATCATTGTCAATTATCCACTATCAATTGTCCATTAATTCCTTGTACGTCACTTCGCGGCTCAGCATCAGGTTCTCCACCATCAGTCGGCTGGCTAATTGCACCATGTCGGGGCGCAACCGGAACTCACGCTTCTTCGACTCACGATCCACCTGCAGGCGCAACACCTCCTTGAGCATCAGCCGCTGCATCACACGGTTGGTGGCGATGCGGTTCTTATCCACGTACTGCATCACGATGTCAAGCGCCTCGTCGGGATGCGCGGCGGCCCACTCCCAGCCCTTCCTGCTGGCCTGAGCAAAACGTCGCGCCTGGTCCTTATGCCGGACATAGTAATCGCGGGTCATATAGACACCGTCCTCCTGCACGTTATAGCCGTGGTCGCAGAAGCGATAGACGTTCTTGTCGGTCATCTTGATGCCCGCCTGCACCAACTGGTAATATTCGTTGTAGCTCATGGCCAGCGTGGCATCGAGGGCTCCGGCTACGAACAAGTTGACGTTCTGGGCGAAGCGCACCCACTCATAGTCCAGATGGTCCTTGATGCTCATGCAAATGGCCAACTGTCCGAAGCCGACGCTCCAGATGCCCACACGGGCACCTTTCTGTGTCAGCGGGTCCTTGCCTCGCGCTGAGACAATGACCATCGCATTGTTCATCGATGTCTGTAGGATGTTTACCAGGGGGATACCTTCATCGATAATCTCCATCGCCTGACAAAGTTGCAGTGTCGTGGCCTGACACTCGTTCTTGCGCAGACGACTCATGGCGGGCTGCGTGGCTGA
This sequence comes from uncultured Prevotella sp., assembly GCA_947169685.1. Classification (GTDB taxonomy): domain Bacteria; phylum Bacteroidota; class Bacteroidia; order Bacteroidales; family Bacteroidaceae; genus Prevotella. Next base: position 17,689 of record CAMVQS010000041.1, read on the forward strand.
AGGATGCTCTATGCGTACCTTCACCCCTGCCTGGCGATAAAAACCCTTTGCCTCAGCCACGTAGTAGCCGGCGAACTGAGCCTGCGCAGTCCACTGGGGCGTAAACACGATGGTCTCATCCTCGACGGCTTCGTATTCTGCCATTGCATTGGCCGCGTGTGCATCGAGGTCGCTGAGGCGGAAGAGACCGTCAGCACAGCATAAAAGGATGGCAAGTATCCATAATTTTGTTTGTCTCATTTCCTATATCCTATGTTATGTGACTGCAAAGATACGAATAAGCAAGCAAAATGCCAAATTATATTTGAGCATTTTCAAGTGAGAGCGCTCGGCTATGCCGCTGTACCTTTAGGTCAAAGAACTTTCGACCGAAGGTCAAAGGGAATCTGATTACCGTGAGAGAAAGTGCCGTTCTATCACGTACCAACTGGCGCTCTCCTGCGTACCAAGGTGCCGTCTTTCGTGTACCAACTGGCGACCTCCTTAAATTACGGCGCCCGCCGTTAGATTAAACGGCGGCCGCTGTTGAATTGAACGGCGGGCGGCGTTAGATCTAACGGCGGGCGGTAAAATCCCTTCTTCTTTCCTTTCCTTTCTTTTCGGTCTGGAAAGGCGCTTGCAGCCGCTTGCTGTAAGCTATTGGCAAAGGTAATACATTTTCTGGAAAAAAACAAATTTTTAGTTACCTTTTTTTGTGGATTATGGAGAACCGTCCCAACTTTTCACGGATCAGCTCGTATTCCACGCCTCAGCGCTCCCCGTCGGTAATCAGCCGCAGGGGCTCAGGCGTGGGTATGCCCATGTCGAAGACGGCGCGGGCGGTCAGGAACTCGCACTCGGCCTCCTCAGCCTCGCTGCCGGGATTGAAGAGCTTGGCCAGCGCGGGGCGCGTCTTGTGGGTGTAGGTGAGGGACGTGCCGCCCTCGCCAGTCTGAACATAATCATCCAGGTTTATTCTTTCCATATCGTGCAGGTCCTATTTGCCTTTACGGTCAATATAACTCATGATAATCTCTACAGCATCGTCCTCAGTCAGGTCGTCCATCGAGATAACGAGCTGGTAGTTGCGGGTGTCGTAGCGCGAGGTGTCCTCATATTTCTTAATGTATGCCTCACGGCTGGCATCCATCTTCGCGATGATGTCACGGGCCTCCTGCTCGCTGACGTTCTGACGGCGCATGACGCGCTGGATGCGGTACTCCATCGAGGCCTGAATAAATATGTTCAGGTGGTTGGGCCATTCGCGGAACACCATGAAGCCCGTGCGGCCAGCCACGACGCACGACGTCTGTGTAGCCAACTCCTGCAGAATGCGCTTCTCGGTCTCATACATGGTGGCATTGTCAAGTTTCACCTCAGCCTCCATCGGCTGACTGGCACTGTTGACCAGCGTCTGGTAGTAGTTGTTGATGTCGTTCCACCATGACTTCTTCTGCGCCTTGATTTCCTCAATGCGTTCTGGTGTGAGGCCGAATTTCTGGGTCAAGCCTTCGATGACGGCCTTGTCACAGTACTTCACTCCTAACTTCTCGGCCAACTTACGGCCTACGGTACGTCCACCCGTTCCGACTTCGCGGTTGATGGTAATCACAAATCTTTCGTTCTTGTTCATTGTATATTCAAATTAAATTATTACTTTAGTTGCTTGACAGGGAAGGTAAAATAGGTATCGGGGAAGGGCTCGTCCTTCAGTGTGAAGTGCCACCACTCCGTATCAAGGGGTTTGAAGCCATGGGCGAGCATGGCACGGCGGAGAATCATGCGGTTCTTGAACTGTTGCTCTGTGATGCTGCGCTTCGGATTGGCAGGACTCTTGCTGTTATCGCCCGTATATTCGCCCGTCTCGGGATTGCCGCAGAAGTCGGGATGGCTCTCCGGGCCAAACCAGTCGAAGGTGCCGCCCATGTCGAGTTCCTTTTCCGCAGCCATGTCGAAGAGTGTCAAGTCAACGGTGCTGCCGCGTGTGTGACCGCTTTTCTCCATGATGTACTCCTGTTCGAAAAGGACACTCTTGTCGAGGTCGGGATAGAAGTAGGGCTTCATCTTCGTGTCCGAGAGGTCTGCAGCCCAGCGCACGAAGTGATTCACCCCCTTCTGAGGGCGGTAAGCATCGTAAATCTTCAGACGGTAGCCTTGTTTCATCACGTCATCGCTTACTTCCTTCAGGGCTGCTGCGGCCTGCTTCGTCAGCAGAGCCGTCGGTTCTTCGTAGCCGTCGATACGGGCACCCACGAAGTTGTACGTGCCATAGTAGCGAATTTCCAAAATAGCATCGGGCACGGCATCGGTCAGGGTTACAAACTGGCTACTGTCTTCGGTAGCACTTATCACGGGGTTATCCTCGTCGTTATTACAGCAGGTAATCACACACACGCTGCAAATAACAGCAAAGATAGTAGCTATTATCCAAAGTTTCTTTTCCTTCATCATCTTAATCTTATCTTATGTACTGCATGATCATATCGGCGATTTGCTCCTCCGTCTTGCCATCAGCAGAGATGACGAGTTGGTAATTGCGAGTATCGTAGCGGGAGGTGCCGGTGTATTTCTTGACGTAGTTCTCGCGCATCTTATCGACCTTTTCGATGGTCTTGCGAGCCTCGTCTTCGGAGATATTCTGCTTGCGGGCCACACGCACTATGCGATACTCCTTCGAAGCCTGGATGAGGATGCTCAAGTGGTTGGGATGGTCGCGGAACACGTGGAAGCCACTACGTCCTGCCACGACGCACGACTTCTCGGCGGCGAGGTCCTGCAAAATCAGCGTCTCGGTCTTGAACATCTCGTCGGTGGTCAGCAGGTCGGGCACACTGTCCTTCTTCGGCAAGTAGTAGTCCATACTCATGCCTGCGTCAATCTTCAGGATGCGCTCCACGTCGGCCCACCAACTGTGCTTGCGGCCCTTCAGTCGCTCAATCTCTTCGGTAGTAAGGTTGAATTTCTCTTGCAGAGCCTTGATGACGGCCTTATCGTAGAAGGGCACGCCTAACTTCTCTGCCAACAGGCGGCCTACGGTGCGTCCGCCACTTCCCAACTCACGGTTAATCGTAATAACAAATTTTTCGTTCTTGTTCATATTTCTTATTCAAAAAAAAGTTTCTCCATATAGTCTCTTCTTTAATGTCATTCCACCTTCTTCAAGTGGGCTGTTTTATTATGTCAGATATTTGTCTCTTAATGCCTCCAGGTCTTGTTGTCCAAGCCCGATAGCTTTCAAGACACTTTCTCGCTGGCATCCATAACTCTGTTCTATGTCATTAAAAAAAGCATGGATATTCTCCGGGTCAACACTTAATATCTTATGTAAACTCTTCTGCAGTTCCATGCTGTATCCTTGTTTCTGAAGGACGTTTTTAAACATTTCTGCACTTGTAAAGAAAGACAACGCGGAAGCATTATAATCGCTGATGATATCTTCTTTCGTACAGCCTAACACATAGAGAAGGATGGCGACAAGGACACCCGTTCTGTCCTTTCCACTCATACAAATGGAACAAGACAGTACCTTCTGCTTCGAGAAGTAGCTGGAATATGCGCCTGATATTCTGCACAGAGTCTATTGCAATGCCGTTTCTCTTAACCACTTCCAATGCTCTGTCGAACTCCTTGTCCGACAATAACTCTGTATGGCAGTCCTCTTCCCTGACTGATTTATCCCTTGCAAACCTTTCTCCCAGAAGATAGTCGTGAATATTGTTGCTAAGTTCACAAATGGCAGCGGGAACATGATGGGACATCTGGTAATTTATCCGCTCAAAAAGCGACCTCATGATGGCCTCGTCAATATCGGTTTTTGCAATCTGATAAAGGTCGCGTAACAATGCTGGATTCGGTCTGTGAGATTCTGCGTAATCTGAAAAGAAGATTATTTTTTCCAGCATGGACATGTCCGGGCGACCCGAGCAATGATACTTGATGGCATTCAAGGCATCCCTGTCCTTCAGTCCAAATTCGTGTTCCGCAATCAAGGCGCCTACCTCAGCGTGCATATATGCAGGATAAATATATGCACCGCAGGAAATAGCAAGAATCGCGGCGAGCACCCATTGCATGATCTTTTCCATTTCTTATTCAGGTTTATACAATTAGTTTCACGCGGAAGCCGCGCTTGGTAGATTCTTCCACGACCTGTTGACACAGCGCGGAGAGTTCCTTGCGTTGTGTGTCGGTCAGTGGCGAGGCTGTCATCTGCTCCACCATGAAGTCGAGGGCCGTGACGGCCGACTGTTCGCTGTGGGTGATGCGGACGGTGATGGGACGGTACTGGTGCATCACGTCGTCAAGCATCTTGTCCGTCAGCCGCTCTGCCGTTTCCTGTTTCTCAGCAATGCCGTACTTGTGGCAGAAGGCAGCGATGGCAGAGTGCATGCCGAGGAAGTCGAAGTCGGGGCCTGCAATCTCGAACACCTCCTTACGAATGCGCTGGATGAAAGCCTTGGTGGCACTGTGTACGGGCGCCTCAAAAATCTGCTGGGGCGAACCGTCCTCGTGGATATAGCCGTCGTACATGAAGAAGATGCGCGTCGAGACGTCGTGGGCAAACTTCATTTCGTGGGTGACGATGAGCATGGTCATGCCTTCCTTGGCTAACTGGCGGATGACGCTGAGCACCTCACCCACCATCGTCGGGTCAAGGGCCGACGTAGGCTCGTCAAAGAGGATGACGTCGGGCTTCATGGCCAGGGCACGGGCGATGGCGACACGCTGTTTCTGACCGCCGGAGAGACTCGACGGATAGACGTCGGCCTTCTCGGCCAGTCCCACCTTGCGCAGCAGTGCAAGTCCCTCTTCACGTGCCGTCTCTTCGGACTCATGGCGTAATTGACAAGGGGCAAAGATGACGTTCTCTAAAACCGTCTTATGCTCAAAGAGGTTGAACGACTGGAACACCATGCCCATTTTCTGACGCAGCATATTGACAGGATAACCCTTAGAGAGGATGTCCTCCCCATCGACGATGATGCTGCCACGGGTGGGCTGCTCTAACAAGTTTAGGCAGCGCAGGAAGGTACTCTTGCCCGTACCTGACGGACCAATAATGGAGATGACCTCGCCACGATGGATGTCAACATTGATGTCGCGCAAGACATCGAATGCGCCATAACTCTTCTGAAGGTGCGTAATCTGAAGCAGACTCTCCCCCAGTTTCTCCCTATGAGGGAGGAGAGTAGAATGTAACGTAGTGCGGTGTTTGTAGCGAATGAAGAACCATACGCCACCTATTATTATAATAAAGAGAGCCACACCACACCAAAGGTAATTACTCTCCTCTCCCTTTGGAGAGGGGGCGGGGGTAAGGCTATTCCCCTTCTTTGTGATAATCACGATGTGCGAATCGATATATCCATCGGAGAAGAGCACCTGCTTCTGTCGTTCCTCGGTGATGCTGATGGCTCCCATGGCCATGTCGGCCTTGCCCGTCTGCACAGCAGGAATCTGTGCAGCGAAGTCCATGATGAGGTATTCCAGTTGCCAGTTACGCCGGTTGGCCCACTCCGTCAGAAGAGCTGGTTCCAAGCCTGACGGTTTCCCCGAACTGATGAAGTTGAACGGGGGCATGGCCGGATAGGTGGCTACGCGTAAGGTGCGTCCCGTGCCACGCTGCTGGGGGACGGCCATGGCCGAGGGATTTTCTGACTGCCGCCAGCTGTCGTATATCTGCTGGTAGGTACCGTCACGGCGTATGTCGGCCAGAAAGCGGTTAAAGTCCTGCTGCAGTTCGATATTGTCCAAGCGGAAGCATGCTGCTACCGGGATAGGCGGCAGTCCAGTACTCACAGAATCTACCTTGGCTGCCACCTCCTTGCAGAATATCAATGTCAGGCTCTCACTACCCGCTGCATCTAACTTGCCATTGTCCAAAGCCGCCAGAAGGTCGGCTTGACTGGTCATACGCTGGATGTCGGCATCGGGAGCCATATCGGTAACGGCAATGTCCTGGATGCTGCCGACGATGACACCAACACGCTTGCCGTTAAGGGTCTTGAATACAGGAGGAACATCCGACGGTCCTTCGGTGTTGGTGGCGGTTTTGCCGCCATCCGCAAGCGTGGGCACGTAGCATACCACTCCTGCGAGAGTAAGCATCACAGCCACCACAGTGGCTTTCATGCGTTGGCGCTTCACCAGACTCTGTAGTAGCAGGCCTATGAGCCATGCCATGAGGAAATAGATGATGGCCGTCACGATGAGGGGGAAGAAGGCGTCGAACGTTCGCGAGCGTATCAGGTCGGAGGCGCGCGTCATGTCAGACACGGCGATGTAACCCACGATACTCGTGCCCTTCAGCAAACTGACAATCTCACCCTGATAGACAGGCATCACCGCCCTGACAACCTGAGGCAGTACAATCTTGAAGAACGTCTGCCGCTGTGTGAAGCCCAAGGCCAGTCCTGCTTCGGTCTGTCCGCGGTCTATGCCCAGGATGGTCGTGCGCAGCATCTCGCTGATGTAGGCCGCCGTGTTCATGGCGAAGGTGACGATGGCTACCACGATGCCCGTAGCGTCCAACGGTGCCATCACCACATAGTACATCAACATAAGCAACACCAGCACAGGTGTTCCGCGCATCAAGTCGATATACACGCTGGCTGCTTGCTGCAGCCACTGGCGGCGGCTCATGCGCATCCAACACACCAGTCCGCCCAGCAGTGTACCCAACAGGGCAGCGCAGAGCGTGATAAGCAACGTCACCTGCAGGCCGTCAAGAATCATCCTGTAGCGGTCCTCCGCTATCAGGTTATTGTAAAAACTCTCAGTGATGGAATCTATCAGTCTCATATTTTCACATTTCTGTCTGCAAAGATACAAAAACTTATTGGAACGGCCAAAATAACTAGCTTGAAATCATGGAATATCCTCCCTCTGCAGCATGCGCCCAAGGCTACGACTTGCAAATCTTGCCAATGGTCTTTGGTTTGCTTTCTTACGTCCATAGGAAAACAAGAGGGGCGTTGCCACTACGACAACGCCCCTGCCCTATTCTAAATAATGTGTGTGATTCTTGTTTATCGCACATCGTCAAGCACCGTCTCCTCAGCAAAGTCGAGCACGTTCTTGCGGTTGGCCTGCATGCGCTCGTACTCTTCCTTAGAGCCAACGATGATCTTGTCGAACTCACGCTGACCTGTACCGGCAGGAATGAGGTGACCGGTGATGACATTCTCCTTCATGCCCTCCAGGTAGTCCTGCTTACCGCGGATGGCGGCTTCGTTGAGTACCTTGGTGGTCTCCTGGAACGATGCGGCAGACATGAACGACTTGGTCTGCAGTGCTGCACGGGTGATACCCTGTAGAATCTGCGTTGACGTGGCGGGCACGGCATCGCGTACCTGAACCAGTCGCATGTCACGGCGCTTCAGGCTGGAGTTCTCGTCGCGCAGCTTACGGGCGGTGACAATCTGTCCGGCCTTGAGGTTCTCGGAGTCACCGGCATTGGTAACCACCTTCTTACCCCAGATACGGTCGTTCTCTTCAGCGAAGTCGAGCTTGTCAACCACTTCCTGCTCGAGGAACGAGGTGTCACCCGGGTCATTGATCTGTACCTTACGCATCATCTGGCGGACGATAATCTCAAAGTGCTTGTCGTTGATCTTCACACCCTGCAGACGATAAACGTCCTGTACCTCGT
>CAMVQS010000042.1 GCA_947169685.1 uncultured Prevotella sp.
ATGCATTGGCAGGTTTTGCAGCATCGGCAGCGCTGGCATGTTCAGATATCCCCTTTGAGTGCCCCATCTCGGAAGTTCGCGTAGCCCGTGTCAACGGTGAGTACGTCATCGACCCGACGTTCGAGCAGATGAAGGAGGCCGACATGGACATCATGGTCGGTGCTTCAGCTGAGAACATCATGATGGTGGAAGGTGAGATGAAGGAAGTTTCAGAGCAGGACATGATTGGTGCACTGAAGGCTGCTATGGCTGCTATCAAGCCCATGTGTGAACTGCAGACCGAGCTGAGCAAGGAGCTGGGCAAGGACGTGAAGCGCGAGTACGACCACGAGGTGAATGACGAGGCCCTGCGCGAGCGCATGAACAAGGAGCTCTACCAGCCCGCCTACGACATCACCAAGCAGGCTCTCGAGAAGCAGGCTCGCGCCGAGGCTTTCGAGAAGCTGCTGGAGGACTTCAAGGAGAAATTCTTTGCTGAGCATGAGGAAATTAACGAGACTTCTGAGATTTCGAAGGACGAGTATGAGGCCATGATGGACCGTTACTACCACGACGTGGAGCGTGACGCCATGCGCCGTTGCATCCTCGACGAGGGCATCCGTCTCGATGGTCGTAAGACCGACGAGATTCGCCCCATCTGGTGCGAGGTTTCTCCGCTGCCCATGCCTCACGGAAGCTCTATCTTCACCCGCGGTGAGACACAGAGCCTTTCTACCTGTACGCTGGGTACCAAACTCGATGAGAAGCTGGTTGACGATGTGCTCGACAAGAGCTATCAGCGCTTCCTGCTCCACTATAACTTCCCCCCGTTCTGCACGGGTGAGGCCAAGGCACAGCGCGGCGTAGGCCGTCGTGAGATTGGTCACGGACACCTGGCATGGCGCGGTCTGAAGGGTCAGATTCCCGAGGACTTCCCTTACACAGTTCGTCTGGTAAGCCAGATCCTGGAGTCTAACGGCTCTTCGTCAATGGCTACCGTATGTGCCGGCACGCTGGCACTGATGGACGCTGGTGTTCCCATGAAGAAGCCCGTCAGCGGTATTGCTATGGGTCTGATTAAGAACCCCGGTGAAGACAAGTACGCTGTGCTCAGCGATATCCTCGGCGACGAGGACCACCTGGGCGACATGGACTTCAAGACCACTGGTACGAAGGATGGTCTGACCGCTACTCAGATGGATATCAAGTGCGACGGTCTGAGCTTCGAGATTCTGGAGAAGGCCCTCATGCAGGCTAAGGCTGGCCGTGAGCACATCCTGAAGTGCATCACCGACACCATTGCCGAGCCGCGTCCTGAGCTGAAGCCGCAGGTTCCGCGCATCGAGCAGTTCGAGATACCCAAGGAGTTCATTGGTGCTGTCATTGGCCCTGGTGGTAAGATTATCCAGCAGATGCAGGAAGATACCGGTGCTACCATCACCATCGACGAGGTTGACGGCGTAGGTAAGATTCAGGTGAGCGGTCCTAACAAGGAGAGCATCGACGGTGCCATCGCCAAGATCAAGGCTATCGTAGCCATTCCCGAGGTGGGCGAGGTCTATGACGGTGTCGTTCGCAGCATCATGCCTTACGGCTGCTTCGTAGAGATCATGCCCGGCAAGGACGGTCTGCTCCACATCAGCGAGATTGACTGGAAGCGTTTGGAGACTGTCGAAGAGGCAGGCATCAAGGAAGGCGACCACATCCAGGTGAAGCTGCTGGAGATTGACCCGAAGACCGGTAAGTACAAGCTCTCACACCGTGTGCTCGTTGAGAAACCCGAGGGTTATCAGGAGCGTCCCGCACGCCGTGAGCGTCCCGAGCGTGGTGAGCGTCGTCCCCGTCCCGAGCGCGGTGAGCGTCGTCCTCGTCCCGAGCGTGGCGAGCACCGTCCCCGTCCCGAGAAGAACAACGACGAGTACCATGATCCCGCAGAGAATCGCGAGCCCAAGGACTTCAGCGATGCACTCGACCACATGGACTTCTAAGAAAACTTTAACATAACAAAGAAGATGGCATCCCGCTTGGGGTGCCATCTTTTTTCGACTAGAGGGTTACGGAGTAATCGGATCACTTGCCTCCTCAACTGGCGTATAGGTATGCGAGCGCTTTACCTTGCCGGCGACAGTGGTCTTGGTGATTTCCACAACGTTGCGGAGCTGCAGGGAGCTGCGTGCCTTCATCGCCTTCGAGGTGATGTCGTCGAGCTCGGTGCCCTCGGGGGTGAAGCGCACGTGGATGCCCTCGATGAGCTGGTCTGCGCCCTTGTCCTTGGCGTCGGCGATGGTGGCTGCGCCTTCCTTCACGTTCTTCGCCGTGGGGTAGAACGTGCCGATGCCGTCGAGCTTCACGCCCTTGCCCTCTGCCAGCTGCTCGATGAGGCAGTCGGTGAGCTTGCGGAGCACGCCCGTCACGATGTCGAGGGTGTAGATGCTGCCGTGGTCGGCGATGTGCTGTGCGAAGGCACGCGTTGAGAGGGTTGCCACACGTACTACGCGACCGTAGTAGTGTCCGAAGTAGTCTGACTTCTGGTTACTGTTCTTCACCAGGTCAATGCGCAATGGAGTCTTGTTGTCTGCCATAGTTTTTGTGTTTAAGGTTTATTTATTTGTCTAAGGTCTAAAGTCGGTATGTTTCGGCATGAAAGTCGGTATGTTTCGGGGCGAAAGTCGGTATGTTTCGGGGCTTCTCAATCACGATACAAAGGTACAACAATTTTTTGGCGTTTGCAAGTATTTTGGCATTTTGGGACGAAATGAGGCGTTATAAGATGTTTTTTTGAAGGCTGTTTTGCAAAATTTCCGAAATGCGGGTGTTGAGAGCCTGTATGGTGACAGTTGACAGTTTGACAGTTTTTTTGAGAGAAAAGGTTGATATTAGTATTATTCTATATATTATATATATATAATATAATAGAATACCACATTTTCATACTCTTTTCAGAAACTGTCAACTGTCAACTGAAGAATCCAGGCAAGGGAAGGGGGACTTTTTGTAATCTTACAATTTGGTGAAAAAAGTATTCCTGACCCTTTGGAATGTCAGAAAAATTTCGTACCTTCGCAGTCTGTTTTTCTGAAGTACTAACCTTAAAAAAATAAAAGGAGACTGAGCAAATGTATATGGAGGATGATGAATTCAGCCATTTGACGGCGCGTCTAGAGCAATATGCGTCACAGATGGCAACGCTGCAGACCCGAATGGAGATGCAGCGGGATTATGACGAGTTGAAACGTAAGTATGCTGCACTTGAGCAGGAGAACAAGCAGTTGCGCGAGGAGAACGAACGGTTGCAAACGGAGGTGAAGGAGTCGGAGATCAAGTCATCGTATCTGCTGAACTACATCATATTGTCGGCAGAGAAGATCAAGGAGTTCGTGCGTGTGCTGCACAACATGGACCGCTGGGCATTCTTGCGTACGTTCGTGATGTGGTCCGTGCCCGACGACCTGCGCGCACAGGAGCAGAAACGCATTGAGGAGGTGCTGGGGCTGCCTCAAGACCAGCTGCCTCAAGTGGTGATGAACGACCCGACGTTCAACGGTCCGATGTATGACGTACACGACAACGAGGGAATAAATCTGGAATAGACTATGGAGAAGATGCAGGAGAAGAAAGAGCAGAGAGTGGCTTCGGCGAAGTTCATGGGGACGGTAAACTTCGCTGGCCCCATGTTCGACATTCATGACAACCACCACGTGGCGGTGAACTCAGAGACGGCAAAGGCGCTCAAGGTCAAGGCATCAGAGGAAGTCGAGGAGAAGGCAGGCCAGCTGACCATCGGTCAGCAGGTCATTCTGCTGTCGGAGCTACTCGACGAGCCGCTGGAAGCTGCCTTCGGCGGTACGCAGTCGGCACTGGCTGACGTGATAGCGCAGATTAGCGGTTCGAAAGCTGGCAGCGTGCGTCAGAAAATCATAGAATTGGCACAAATGAGCACTTACCCCCGCCGTGTGCAACAGGATGCTGAAAAAGTGGCTCGACTCATTGAACCATATAAACCACAGGTTGCCAACAATATACGTGAAATGTACATCAGCGAGTAGAAAAATTGTAGTACTACAAAGGTACTACAGTGGCTTTACCTTTGCCCGTGGATTTCAAAATGAAGTCTGCGGGCTTTCTTTGTATGGCCTGCTTGGTACAACTCTTAATACATTATTAAAACGTATGACAGAAAAAGAATTAAGCAAGAAGACGGTCAGGACGATGCGCGGCTACCTTTTCCGCTGGCTAACCCCGAAGAACCAGGAACTCGTGACGCGTATGTTGCGGTTCTACAATGACGCGCAGCAGGTGAACATGATGGACGCGCTGCTCCGTTACCTGATGTTTGGTGAGAAAAAGCGTTTCAGCCGCGAGGTGGAATGCTGGCACTTTAAGATTATCGTTAGCAGGATTGAGGAGGACTTCCTGACGCCGTCGCCTCACTCGCTGGCGGTGCGCATGCTGGAGCGTTACGGAATGTTGGAACCAATGGATTTTTAAGAACTGAGTTAATGAAAGGAGAAATTATGCAGAAGATTATTACAATTACAAATGCCCTTGAAGTTGCCGCCAAGCTGGCACAGGGCTCGAGAGTGAAAGGTGTCCTCTACAAGGACGAGATTACTGGTAAGTTGACTTTCAAGGCTTATAACTGTAAGCCACACACACCGGAGCGCGATACGCTGGTGAAGAAGCTGCCCTGGGGCTGGGTAAGGGAGAGTATGGAACGCATCAAGGTGTTCAGCAGCTTCCCCAAGGACGTAGGTACGGCCACGGTGATGGGCTTACTTGAAGAGCACACACGTGATGCGAAGAACGCGCTGATTGACCGTGAACTGGACATGATAGAATTTTGTTGAGTATGGGATTTTGCTATCAGAAGAACTTTAGTAATCCTACGCTGCCCGTTGACGAGGCCCAGTTCTGGGCGCTCGTCAGGGCAACGCAGTGGAACGAGAACATTGACAAGTTCCGCGAGACGGGCGATGCCGCGCTGAAGCGCAAGCTGCCGGCGTTCATCTTCCAGGCGATGTTCGACGAGACGCAATCGAAGAAAGGCAAGGTGGGACGCTGGCGCAAGCAGAGTGCTACTCGTCTGACGGGACTGGTGGTGATGGACGTGGATCATGTGGAAAACCCTCGCGAGGTTTTCGAGGGATGGGGGGAAACGGAACTACGGAACCACGGAGTGTTATTGGTGTATGTAACCCCAAGTGGACATGGTCTGAAAGTGGTCTTTAAGGCTGATGTCCAGAAGGGTAATCTCATCGATAACCAGCACCAGATGGCCGAGGTGCTTGGCGTGGAGGTTGACGAAAGTTGCAAGGATGCAAGCCGCATGAGCTTCATCTGCAAGGAATCGGATATTTTGTTTATTGACAAGGAACTGTTTACGTATGAGAACAAGGATTTTAGTGAGCGATATACTGCTCTATATCGAGACGGTCGTTCACAGGCTACGCTTCAAAGTGAGACGGAATCCGTAGATTCGGAAGTCCGTGAATCCACAAGTCCTAAAACCTTCAAAGGTCTTCCTTACAGCGAGATTATCAAGGAGTGGTGGCTGCATAACGGGGGAGTGCCAGCCGAAGGCGAGCGTAACGTGAGGCTGCACCAATTGGCCGTGAACCTGAGAGCCATCTGCGACAACGACAAACAGAAGTTGCTACAGGTAATGCCTCGTCTGGGACTTGACGAACAGGAACTGCGAAGCATCGTTGACTCTGCCTGCAAGGAACAGCCCAAGGGACTCTCGAAGATGATGCGCGAGGTTCTCAGTGCCTTGCAACCGCAAAAGGAGCCCGACACCATGAGTGAGATACCCGAGTTGCCGAAGCGGCTGCCGAAGCTCATTGCGCTGCTCGTCTCACGCACACCTGACATCTACAAGCCCGCCGTTGCCCATGCCGTCTTTCCTGCACTGGCCACTCATCTGTGGAAGACACGTTTCCGTTACATCGACAACAAGCTGCACGAGGCGACGCTGATGAACGTGCTGATGGCAGGAACGGGTGCCGGAAAGGACTGTATCTCGGAACCCATTGATCACATCATGGCCGACATTCGTCTGCGTGACGCAGAGAACCTGCGGCGCGAGAAGGAGTGGAAAGACGAAGTGAACGCCAAGGGTGCCAACAAGGATAAGCGCAAACGCCCCGAGGGACTGGTGATCCAGGAGATTGACGCCGACATGACCAACCCCGCCTTCGTGATGCGAACGGCCGAGGCCGACGAGCACTTCCTCTACGTGAAGCTTAACGAAATAGACCAGTTCGACGCCCTGAGGGGTAACGGCAGCGGTGGTCAGCAGTTCCGCATCATGTGCCTGGCCTTCGACCCCGGCAACCGCTACGGACAGACGCGTATAGGCACCCAAAGCGTAACCGAGCGTGTATGCATACGCTTCAACTGGAACGCCACGACCACCATTCAGAAGGGACAGCGCTACTTCCAACGCGTGTTGACCGACGGCCCTGTTTCGCGCATTAACTTCTGTACCATCCCCGAGCGGGAGATTGGCGCCGAGATTCCACGCTACGGCGACTATGATGCAGCATTCGACGAGGAACTGCGGCCCTACCTTGAACGGCTGACGACGGCACGTGGGGAAATCAGTTGTCCGCAGGCATATCGTCTGGCGCAGAAGCTCAACGAGGAATGTGCCGAGTTTGCACGGCTCTCGCAGTCGAGGGTCTATGAGAACTTCTCGTTCCGTGCCAACGTCATCGCCTACCTGAAGGCCTGCGTGCTCTACGTGGCCAGCGGATACCAGTGGGACAAGAACATCGAGGACTTCATACGCTGGTCGTTGCAGTACGACCTGTGGTGCAAGATGCAGTTCTTCGGAGCAGCTACCGAACAGGCCAACAACGCCGGTGAACGCATCGGCACACGCGGCCCGCGTAACCTCCTGGAGCTGCTGCCCGACACTTTCTCACGCGAGGATGCCGTCAGGATACGCCGTCAGCAGGGACTGAGCACGGACGGCACGGCCAAGATGATTTCGCAGTGGAAGACGCGCGGCTACATTCTTCAGTTGACAGTTGACAGTTTCCAAAAGCAAAAACACTAAACATTAAAAAAACACGGCTTACGAAATATTTAGTAGGCCGTGCTTTTTTAAACCTTCCACCCTCAACCTTCAACCTTTTAGCTTCACCTCTTGTCCAGATTTCGTGGGGGCATCGTAGATGATGCGTTCACCGTAGCGCACACGTAGCTGACCGCCGATGCTGGAGCGTATCTTGGCTTCCATCAGCTTGCCGTCTTTCCATTTGATGTCAACAAAGAACCCACCACGCGCACGCAGGCCCTTTACCTCGCCTGTAGGCCAGGCCGAGGGCAGGGCAGGCAACAGGTGGATGGCACCGTCATGACTCTGCAGCAACATCTCGCAGATGCCTGCGCAGCAGCCGAAGTTTCCGTCAATCTGGAACGGTGGATGAGCATCGAACAGGTTAGGGTAAGTGCCGCCATGAGCGCCCCACTCCACCGAGTCAGGTATCAGCGTCAGCATGTTCTTGATGATCTGGTACGCATGGTCACCATCATGCATGCGCGCCCAGAAGTTGATTTTCCATCCGAGACTCCAGCCCGTAGCCATGTCACCGCGCTGCTTCAGCGTGGTAGCGGCAGCAGCAAAGAGCTCCGGCGTGCGATAAGGCGAAATCTGGTCTGACGGGTACAGGCCGTAAAGGTGCGAGATGTGTCGGTGCTGGTCGTTGGGGTCATCACCGTCAATCATCCACTCCTGCAGCTGTCCGTACTTGCCTACCTTCATCGGCGGAATCCTCTGGAGTGCAGACTGAAGTGTGGAGAGTGAGGCGTCGCTGATGCCGAGTACCTCAGCCGCCTTGATGGTCTGGCTCAGCACGTCGCGCACAATCTGGTTATCCATCGTTGAACCTGCCGTCACGGTAGTACGCTTTCCCATAGGTCCATGCTCTGGCGATACGGTGGGAACGGTGACCAAATACTCACCCATCGGCTGCATATAGTCAATGAGGAAGTCGGCAGCGCCCTTCATCACGGGATAGTACTTGCGCAGGAAGTCCTTGTCGCCCGTAAACAGGTAGTGTTGCCAGAGATGAGTGGTAAGCCATGCTCCACCCGTGGGGAACATGCCCCAGGTAGTGCCGTCCACCGGACCGGCAATGCGCCAGAGGTCTGTATTATGGTGAGCCATCCAGCCGCGACAGCCGTACATCTCCCGTGCTGTGATGGCGCCCGTCTCGCTCAGGTCCTTGATCATGTCGAACAGCGGCATCTGCGTCTCAGCGAGGTTAGCTACCAATGCCGGCCAATAGTTCATCTCGGCATTGATGTTGATGGTGTATTTCGAGTCCCACGGGGCATTCAGCTTGTCGTTCCACACGCCCTGCAGGTTAGCGGGCTGTCCGCCAGGCTGCGACGAGGAGATAAGCAGGTAGCGCCCGTACTGCATCATCAGCGATACCATGTCAAGGTCGGTACCATCGAAAGAGGCAAGGCGCTGATCAGTGGGAATCAGAGTATTCTGAGTATTACTCAGAGTCAGCGATACGCGGTCATACTGCTCCTGATATTTCTTCAGATGGCGGTTCAGCAGTTTCTTATACGACATTCCCTTGATGCCAGCCAGCGTCTCGTTGTTCTTCTTTACGGGATTGCCGCTGATGTCGTGGTAGTTCACGTAGTTGGTGGCAGCGGTGATATAAAGCGTTGCTGTGGTAGCATTAGTCACCATCAGCGAACTGGCGCCACGCTCTATCTTTCCGTCAGCCTCAATCAATATGCGTGCCTCGGCTTTCAGTCCGGCCTTGATACCTTCCTGTTCCACGCCATCAACCACGGCTGCCAGTTCGTTAACGGGGCCTACTCCCTCATGGTTGGAGACGGTAAAGACCTGAGCGGGTAGCTGGCTGTCGAATCCAATATTGAACGACAATGCCCCTTTCTTGCTGGCCGTCAGACGAACGACGATGACGTTATCAGCCTGCGAGGCAAACACCGTACGCTCATACTTTACACCTTTATATATATAAGAGGTGGTGGCAAGGGCATTGCCGAGACTCAGCTCGCGGCGGTAGTCCTGCACGTCAGTATGCCCCAGCTTCAGCTTGACGCTGCCCAAGGGCAGGTAGCGCATGCCGTGCGGTCCCTTAAAAAAGTGCTGGTCAATGATGGCGTGAGCCGCTTCTTCTTTACCCGCAAAGATGGAGTCGCGCACCTGCTGGAGATACTGCTTTGCCTCCGGACTATTATTGTTGTGGGGCGAACCGCTCCAGAACGTTTCCTCGTTCAGCTGTATCTCCTCCGTGTCCGTACCGCCATACACCATCGCACCCATGTGACTATTGCCGACGGGTAGTGCGTCGAGCCAGTGACGTGCAGGCTTATCATACCATAACTTGTGATTTTGCGCCGTGGCATTCAGTGCTGTGCAGCATACGACGATGCCGAGCAGTGCTTTGATTGTCTTCTTCATTTCTGGTTAGTTACTTGATTTATGGTGCAAAGATACGAAATAATTTATAATTTATAATTACTAATTCAAAATTAATTCGTATCTTTGTCCTCTGATTAAAAACTGATAAACTATGGAGAAGAAAGGAAAGTTGTTCTTAGGCTGTGGCGTAGTGGCTATTGTAGGCTCTGTTTTAGGTATCATACTGGCCGTTGGCGGCTATTTTCTTTGGCAGTCTATGAAAGGCTCCACAGAAGAAACCGATGCCATCAAGGACACGCCAGCTATCCAAACAGGAGAAACGTTGGCACAGCTGTTGACAAATGCGGAGTGGGAGCCTGCGGATGGCGGTTTCCAATACCCGAAGTTCATGCGCCGCTCCGAGAACTTCATCGCCGACATTCCTGCTTCGGTCAAGAGCTTCAGCTGGAAGAACGTTGACCTGTGCTACTGGCCGCTCATCGGAGCCTGGGCCGTCAGCAACGAGAGTTTCCCCTCGAAGTCCTGTTACGTGACCGCTTCCGACCAAGTGGAGGATATTGCTTACAAGGCCGAGAGCAAGGGCATCTTCTCCGGACACACTACTGACGGCCGAGTCTTCTATCTGAAGAAACGTCTCAGCGAGGGCGATGCCGTACGCCATGTGATGGTACTGGCCATCGTCTATCCTGAAGAGCTCCAGAACGACGTGCAGCCGTTTGTTGACATGATTTTAAATTGGAATTAACACATAAACGGAAATGAAGAAAACTTTATTATCAACATTCATGCTGTGCTTGGCCATGATGGTCAATGCGCAGCCGGCTGGAGGCTTTGGAGGCTTCCAGATGCAGGTGAACCTGGAAACATCACAACAATGGAAGGACGTCAACTATGCAGGTGACGACCAGCCATACCACACCTGCGACATCTATCTGCCCAAGAAAGAACAAGCATCCTATCCTGTCGTTATTCACATCTACGGCAGCGCATGGTTCAACAACAACGGCAAGGGGATGGCCGACCTTGGCACCATTGTCAAAGCGCTGTTGGATGCAGGCTATGCCGTGGTATGTCCTAACCACCGTTCCAGCATGGACGCCAAATGGCCTGCACAGCTGCACGACATCAAAGCTGTAGTCCGCTTCGTACGCGGTGAGGCTGCCAAGTACAAGTTCGACACGTCGTTCATTGCCACCAGCGGTTTCTCCAGCGGTGGACATCTGGCATCGACGACAGCCACTACCAGCGGAAAGAAGCAGGCTACCGTAGGCTCGCTGACCATCGACCTGGAGGGCAGCTTGGGTAACTTCACCAACCAGAGCAGTGCTGTCAATGCTGCCTGCGACTGGTCGGGTCCCATCGACCTGACAGCCATGGACTGTGGCGACCACATGCAGATGGGCGACAACTCACCTGAGGACGTACTGCTGGACTCCAAGCTCTCGACGGAGCCAGACAAGTACCTCAGCCTGAGTGCCACCACCTATGTTGATGCCAAGACGCCACCCGTCATCATCTTCCATGGTGAGAAAGACAACGTGGTGCCCTGCTGTCAGGGTAAGAAGTTCTTTGAGGTGCTGAAGGCTGCCGGTGTCAAGACAGAAGCTACCTTCGTTCCCGAAGGCGGACACGGCATGGGTATGTATGCTGAAGAGAACCTGCAGAAGATGGTTCGCTTCCTGAACGCCGTACGTGGTGTGGAGCCTGCAGCCCCCGCTACTACTGCGCAAAGCTCAACGATTGTCAACCCTGACGGCACGGTCACCTTTCAATACAAGAACGACCATGCCAAGCAAGTACTGGTTGATGTGCAGTTTGCAGGACGTCACGCGATGACACGTGACGCACAGAGCGGACTTTGGACAGTGACGCTGGGCCCAGCAGCCCCTGACATGTATCCCTATTGTTTCGTGGTGGATGGCGTCAGCATCATGGACCCTTTGTGTGAGCAGTATTTCCCCAATGAAGGCTTCAAGAACAGCCTGCTCGAAATCAAGTCGCCCAACGGTCTGGCCCACGACATCAAGAACGTTCCTCACGGACGTATCGAGTACATTCACTACTACTCGACAGCCATCGGTGCCACCAACCATGCTGTGGTCTATCTGCCACCCAACTATATGGCAGATCAGCAGAAGCGCTACCCCGTGTTCTACCTCATCAGCGGAACCACCGACACGGAAGAAGTGTATTATAAGGTGGGACGTGTGAACTACATCCTGGATAACCTGCTCGCAGAGAAGGCAGCGCAGGAGATGATTGTGGTCATGCCTTATGGTAACCCTACCAAGCTCAAACAGCAAGCAGCCAACATCAGTCCTACGCCTTCCTTTTCCGATGATTTTGGCAAAGACCTCCTCAATGACCTGATGCCTTACGTGGAAGCAAACTTCCGTACCATCAACGATGCCGAACATCGGGCCATCGGCGGCTTCTCGCGAGGTGGCAACCAGGCACTCTTCAACGGACTGACCCACTTGGACAAGTTTGCTTATCTGTGCAGCTACAGCTCCTTTACCTCGACCGATATCCCCGCCGTCTATGACAACGCCAGCGAGACCAACAAGAAGATCAGTCTGTTCTGGCTCGGTGTAGGTACTGACGATTTCCTCTACGGCAATGCCCGCGACTACATGGAGTTCCTCGACAAGAAAGGCATCCGCAGCGTGAAGGAGTTCACTACCGACAAGTTCGGACACACGTGGATGAACGCCAAGTATTTCCTGACGAAGACCCTGCCGTTACTCTTCAACAAGGAGGCCGCTGCCGCTGCTATGAAGGAGGGAAAACCGGCACCTGCAGCCACAGGCAATGAGCAGCAGTTCACCCCAGGTGTCATGGCCCGTCTGTTTCCGCGTCCCATCATCTCGCCCGAATACACAGAAACAGGTATCACCTTCCGTTTCAAGGCTCCCGAGGCCGACAGCGTCAAGCTCTGCTGTGAGGTTCTGCCCGCCCTCAAGCCTATGGAACGCGACTCTGACGGCGTCTGGACAGCCACCGTTGACGAATATCTCTTCGAGCCGTTCAAGTACTGCTTTGTCGTCGATGGTACCCTCGTTGCCGACCCCAGCAACATGTACCTCTCGCCCGACCAGGCCTTTAAGTTCAGCGTTGCCGACAACCCCCGTTCACCGTTCAACTTCGCCTCGCAGGGCAACATACAGCACGGACGCACCAGCTACGACCTGAACACTGGCGAGGCATGGTATATCTCACCCATGCCTGCAACCCCCACGGCTCCTGTCTTCATCCAATTGGTTCCCGGCGACGGTGACACCATGGAGAGCTGGTTCAAGGTGGGTGGTGCCGACGCCATCACCGACCGACTGCTGGCTGACGGCAAAACCAAACCCTGTATCCTGACCACCAGCCGTCTGGAGTTCATGAACCGAGGTCCGCAAGCCCCTCAATTCAAGGTGCACACCCTGCGTGCTTCCGACTATCCCACCTGGGCACAACGTCGTCGCGCCCTGTTCCAACTTCTGTTAAGTCTGAACAAATAACCACATAAGAAAACAGCCCGTTGTTGCGGGCTGTTTTCTTTTTCATTACAAACTGTATTCCAGCATAACGAAGGAATAGGGTGCCAGTTCCATGCTAAACTTCTTCTTAGCCTTGAAGGTCTCTGTCTGCGGAACAATGGGTTGTGCCTCGTAGTTGTTCTCGTCATCGGGCTGACCGGAAAGGACGGTCTTCACAGCCGTCTTCTTCAGTTTAAAGCGTGACAGGTTGACTTTGACCTGCTTGGCTTCTGCACCGGCATTACAAAGCTTGACATAGAGTTTGCGCGTCTTCACGTTCAGTATCACGCTCTGCTCCTGAAGGTTGCCGCCTGCCTGACCTTCGGGCAGTCCCTTCCAGCGTGGGGCAGCGTCGGGGTTTTCAATCGTGACACAGTTGCCATAGTAATACTGGCCGCTGCTTTGTCCAAACATCTGCTGCACGTAGTAGCTGCAGGTCAGGTAGGGACGCTCGTTGTCGAAATAGATGAGGTCAGGGTTCCAATTGGTGTTGGTCTTACGGGCGAAAAGCGGAGCATACGAAGTCATGCTGACTACGTCTCCGTTACGCTCCACATGGAGCAGGTAGATGGCCTCAGCCAACGCATCGATGAGTTTCTTGTCCTTGGCGGCATACTCTCCCAGATAGACCTTAGTTTTACGGTCACGGGGATAGAAGTCGTATTGACGGCTGCTGAGGAAGTACTCACGTGGCTCGTAATAGTGCTCGTCGATGATGGGCATGCCCAAACCGTCAGCGTCCTTCCATCCGTTCTCAAAATCAGGGTTGCCAGGATGAGAGCCAGGTCCGGCAGTACCTACGATGACAATCTCGGGATGAGCCTTCGTGATGCGCTCATACATGTACTTGAAACGCTCGCTGAACTCGGGTGAAATCTTCTCCTCGTTGCCAATGCCCAGGTACTTCAGGTTGAAGGGAGCAGGGTGGCCAGCCTCCGCACGCACGCGTCCCCATGTGGTGTTGACGTCGCCGTTGGCCCACTCAATGAGGTCCAGCGCATCCTGTACCCACTCGTCCATCTCAGACATGGGCACCACGTCCTGTGCCTGTGTCGGCCACATGCCCCAACCGCCATTGGTGCCCTGACAGCTGACGCCACAAGGCAGAATGGGTACGGGCTGCATACCCAGGTCTTCACAGAACTGGAAATACTCATGGTAGCCCAAAGCCATGGACTGGTGGTAGCCCCATGTGTTCTTCAGGCCACGACGCTGTTCCTTCGGACCTACGGTTGTCTTCCAACGATAGGTGTCCCAGAAACCGTCACCACCGCCATGAACGACGCAACCACCAGGGAAGCGCATGAACTTCGGATGCAGGTCGGCCAGTGCCTGTGCCAGGTCTGTACGCAGACCATGACCCTTGAAGGTCTCCTGTGGCATCAGTGACACCATGTCAACATCCAGGTCACCCGTATTAAGCACCAACAGCTGCAACACAGCATTTGCGCAGTCTTCCGTCGGCGTCAGCACAGCCTCGTATTTCTTCCAGTTGGCATCATCCACATCAAGGGTGACATCAGCCAGCAGCTTCGGGTCCTTGCCCCAGCCCTGAGGGACGCCCAGCAGCACGCGGACCTTCTTGGCCGAACCGATGTTACGCAGGAAGACCGAGAAGTCATACTTGGCGCCAGCCTTCACGCTGATACCGTCGAAGCCGTTGTTCTCAATGCCATAGCCAGTAAATCCTGCGTAGTCATAATACTCTTTGGCACGCTCGGTATGGAGGCGCATATAAGTAGGATTGTTGGGGTGAATACCTTCTGTCATGCGGACTTCCAGCATACCCAGCGAGTGACCTGGCCGTGTGACCTTCCACGCCGTGCCAGCACCCCATCCGTCACGCTCCGAGGGGTTGTATTCAAACGAGCCGTTCTGGATGAGTTCGGCATTGAGTCCGCCGTCAGCGCTCATGCTGATATCCTCGAAGAAGATACCAATCAGTTCGTCACTAATCACCTTACCGCCAGCAGGAGCCTTTGCGGGTTTCTGAGCTGAGAGGCCCAGTGAGACTGCCAACAGGGCAGCACCTAATGTTATACGTTTCATAATTATCTTGTTTTTGTATTAATATCGTTGATGTGACAAATTATCTGACCACTTGTGTAAACACAGGAGCAGCCCCTTCCAAAGCCGTTACATACACCTGCATCTCGCCTGCGGGCGGCATGTTGGGACTGCCATCGCGGGGAAGGTCAACAGCCGTGAACAGATACTCCGTGCCACCAGGGATGGTACGCGAGGCAACGGTCTTCGCCTTGGCATGTATCATCGGGTAGTCGCCCACCGCAGCATCGAAGATGGCTGCCTCGCCCTCGCTCACCTCATGTGGTGCAGGGAAGGCTTCGGGCTTGAAAAACTCTCCTTCCAGAAAACCGCTGGCCTTCAGGAACTGGTCTATCTCCTTGGGAACAGCTGCCATGCGAGCTGCACGCACACCATAGCCAGGCAGGATCTGTGCCTTCGGCTGCTTCTCTGTCAATTCCTTGATGCTGGAGTCGAGTCCGCCACTGCCGAAAGTGCAGAAGGGCACAATCTTCTTGCCCTGCAGGTCCACCTTGTTCAAGAACGCCTCAACGGGCGGAGCATAAGTACCAAACCAGATGGGGTAGCCGAGAAAGATAACATCATACTTGGTGATATCGGCAGCCACTGGTTTAATATCAGGCGTAATGCCCTGCTTTCGTTCTTCCATACAACGTCCGATGGTAGCTTGGAAATCGCCATCGTAAGGTTTGACGGGGACAATCTCTTCCATGTCCGCACCAAGGCGGTTGGCAATCTCCTGTGCCACGGTTTTTGTGTTCGACGTCTGAGAATAAAAGAGAACAAGAATCTTCGGTGTGTCACTATTCTGACCATAGGACACGGTAGCGACCATTGCTGCTGCAAGGGCTAACATCGTCTTAATTATTTTCATACAAGTTTTATTTATGTTTGGTAATTTGACCACAAAGATACAAATAATTTTGTATTTTAAATTATTAATTATAAAATATTTCGTATCTTTGCCCCATAATCAGAAAAACATTATGCTGGTAAAAACGTATTGTGCAGCAGTTAACGGACTGGAAGTCACTACTGTAACCGTAGAAATAAACATGACGAGAGGCGTGCAGTTCCATCTGACGGGACTGGCCGACACTTCTGTACGTGAGAGTTACGACCGCATCAAGGCAGCCCTCATCAATAATGGCTTTAAGATGCCCACCATGGACATCACGGCCAACCTGTCGCCTGCCGATATCAAGAAGGAGGGCTCGGGCTACGACCTGCCTCTCGCCATCGGCATCATGGCAGCTAACGGTAAAGTGGAAAGCAGCATGCTCGACCGCTATATGCTGGTGGGCGAACTGGGACTCGACGGCAATCTGATGCCTATACGCGGAGCCTTGCCCATTGCCATTCGTGCCCGCAAAGAACAATTCAAGGGACTCATCGTGCCCAAGCAGAACATTCGCGAGGCTGCCGTCGTCAACAACCTCGACGTCTATGGAATGGAGAACCTGATGGAAGTCGTCAATTTCTTCAATGGCAACTCCCCCATACAGCCCACTCATATAGACACCCGCAAGGAGTTCTATGAGCAGCAGAACCACTTCGAACTCGATTTCTCGGATGTCCGTGGACAGGAGAGCGTAAAACGTGCACTCGAAGTGGCGGCTGCTGGTGGTCATAATTTGATTATGATCGGACCGCCGGGCAGCGGTAAGTCCATGCTGGCCAAGCGTCTGCCCAGCATCCTGCCTCCGCTCTCCCTGGCCGAGAGTCTGGAAACCACACAGATACACTCCGTGGCAGGCAAGTTGTCACGTGACACCAGTCTCATCAGCCAGCGCCCTTTCCGTTCGCCTCACCACACCATCTCGCAGGTAGCACTCGTGGGCGGCGGACAGAACCCGCAGCCAGGGGAAATCAGCCTCGCCCACAATGGCGTGCTCTTCCTCGACGAACTGCCAGAACTGTCACGCTCCGTGCTCGAGGTATTGCGCCAGCCGTTGGAAGACCGTAAGATAAGCATCAGTCGTGCCAAGTATAACGTGGAATATCCCTGCTCGTTCATGTTTGTGGCGTCCATGAACCCCTGTCCCTGCGGTTATTATGGCGACCACTCGCACAACTGTACCTGCACGCCCGGACAAATCAGCCGCTACCTCTCCAAGATCAGCGGTCCGCTGCTTGACCGCATCGATATCCATTGCGAGATTCAGGCTGTGCCATTCGCTGAGCTCTCGCAGATGCAGCCAGGTGAGCCGTCTGCTGCAATCCGTGAGCGCGTCATCCGAGCTCGTAACATCCAGACGGAGCGCTTCAGTCACCTTCCCCTCGGGGGAGGACGGGAGGGGGGCCGTATCCATTGTAATGCCCAAATGACCGAGAAGATGCTGCAAGAGTTTGCCGAGCCCGACGCCCAATGTCTCGACATGCTGCGTATGGCGATGGAGCGCCTGAAACTCTCGGCCCGTGCCTATAGCCGCATCCTGAAGGTTGCCCGCACCATTGCCGACCTCGACGGCTCCGAGGCTATTCAGAGCCAACACATCGCCGAGGCCATCGGCTACCGAAACTTGGATAGAGGCGATTGGGCAGAAAGAGGTTTATAAGTGGTGCTTTACCGCATTGTTATTCAAAAAGCATACGTTTCGAGGGCTATTTATGCATTTTTATTCGAAAACGCTTGGCTGTTTCGTATTTTTTTACGACCTTTGCGGTCGAATTTTGAAATTCATCCTCAAAATAGGATAGTGTAAGTATATACATATAATAATATTATGGCAGAAAAATTAGAAGTGAAGGAGCTGGAACAGGTGGTTGTCCGCTTCTCTGGTGACTCCGGCGACGGCATGCAGCTGGCCGGAAACATTTTCTCGACGGTGTCGGCTACCGTGGGTAACGGTATTTCTACGTTCCCCGACTACCCTGCCGACATCCGCGCCCCGCAAGGCTCATTGACGGGCGTTTCTGGTTTTCAGGTACACATTGGTGCTGGCAAAGTCTATACGCCTGGTGACCTTTGCGACGTGTTGGTGGCCATGAATGCTGCTGCGCTGAAGACGCAGTACAAGTATGCAAAGCCACAAGCTACGATTATCATTGATACTGATTCCTTCGGCCCAAAGGATCTGGAGAAGGCACAGTTTAAGACTGAGGACTACCTGGGTGAGATGGGTATTGACCCCGATCGCGTCATCCAGTGCCCGCTGACTCAGATGGTGAAGGACTGTCTGGCTGACTCAGGCATGGACAACAAGGCCATGCTGAAGTGCCGTAACATGTTTGCATTGGGACTGGTGTGCTGGCTGTTCAACCGCGACCTGGAGCTGGTCAACAACTTCCTGCGCGAGAAGTTCGCCAAGAAGCCTACCATTGCAGAGAATAATATCAAGGTGGTACAAGCCGGATTCGACTACGGTCACAACACCCACAGTAGTGTTCCCGCCACCTATCGCATAGAATCGAAGGAGAAGGTTCCTGGACGTTATATGGACATCACTGGTAACAAAGCAACAGCCTACGGACTGATTGCTGCTGCCGAAAAGGCTGGCCTGCGTCTCTATCTGGGTTCCTACCCCATCACCCCTGCTACAGATATTCTGCACGAGCTGTCTAAACACAAGTCGTGTGGCGTCATCACTGTTCAGTGTGAAGATGAGATCAGTGGTTGTGCCTCTGCCGTCGGTGCTTCGTTTGCAGGTGCCCTGGCAGCCACAAGCACCTCTGGTCCTGGTATCTGCCTGAAGTCGGAGGCTATCAACCTCGCTGTTATCGACGAGCTGCCGTTGGTCATCATCGACGTACAGCGTGGCGGTCCCTCTACTGGCCTGCCTACGAAGTCGGAGCAGACCGACCTGCTGCAGGCACTCTTCGGACGTAACGGCGAGAGCCCCATGCCCGTCATTGCAGCACTCAGTCCCACAGACTGCTTCGATGCCGTCTATGAGGCTTCGAAGATTGCGCTGGAGCACCTGACACCTGTCATCCTGCTCACCGATGCCTTCATTGCCAACGGCTCGGCAGCATGGAAGCTCCCCAACATCGAAGATTTGCCCGCCATCAAGCCTCATTACGCAACTCCCGAAATGAAAGGCAATTACACTCCGTATTTCCGTGACGAAGAAACGAAGGTACGCTACTGGGCCATTCCAGGGCAGGAGGGATACACCCACATCCTTGGCGGTCTGGAGAAGGACGGCAAGACAGGTGCCATCTCTACGGAGCCCGAGAACCACAACCTGATGTGTCATCTGCGTGCCGAGAAGGTTGCCAAGATTCCTGTACCCGACTTGCAGGTTGAGGGTGACAAGGACGATGCCGACCTGCTCATCGTAGGCTTCGGTTCTACCTATGGTCATCTGCATGCCGCCATGGACGAGCTCCGCGCAAATGGCAAGAAGGTGGCTCTGGCACAGTTCAAGTACGTGAACCCGCTGCCTAAGAACACAGCTGAGGTGCTCACGAAGTACAAGAAGGTAGTAGTAGCCGAGCAGAACCTCGGACAGCTGGCTGTCTGGCTGCGTGCCAATGTCGATGGCTTCGCCCCCGCCCAGTACAATGAGGTAAAGGGTCAGCCGTTTGTAGTCAGTGAGTTAGTAAAGGCATTTGAGGACATTTTAAAGAAGTAAAAACGTTATGGAATATACATTTAACGATTATAAGAAAGGCCAGCCACGCTGGTGTCCGGGTTGTGGTGACCACTTTTTCCTGGCATCGCTGCACAAGGCCATGGCCGAAGTTGGTGTAGCACCTCACGATATGGCAGTTATCTCTGGTATCGGTTGCTCGAGTCGTCTGCCCTACTACGTTAACACCTATGCCATGCAGACCATCCACGGCCGTGCAGCAGCCATTGCCACAGGTGCCAAGGTGACCAATCCGAAGCTCTGCGTATGGCAGGTTTCTGGCGACGGTGACGGACTGGCTATCGGTGGTAACCACTTCATCCATGCCATGCGTCGTAACATCGACCTGAACATGATTCTGCTCAATAACCGCATCTACGGTCTGACCAAGGGACAGTATTCTCCCACCTCACCCCGTGGCTTCGTCTCGAAGTCGAGCCCTTACGGAACGGTGGAAGATCCCTTCCGACCTGCAGAGCTCTGCTTTGGTGCACGCGGACATTTCTTTGCCCGCTCGGTGGCTACCGATGCACCTGAGACACAAGCCATCCTGAAGGCTGCTTACGAGCACAAGGGTGCGTCTGTCTGCGAGATTTTGCAGAACTGTGTCATCTTCAACGACGGCTGTCACGAGAGTGTCTATAACAAGGAAGGCCGAAAGAAGAATGCCATCTACGTGCGTCACGGCGAGAAGCTCGTGTTCGGTGAGAACAACGAGTTCGGACTGGTGCAGGACGGCTTTGGTCTGAAGGTCGTAGAGATTGGCAAGGACGGCTACACGCTGGATGACGTTTTGGTACACGATGCTCACTGCGAGGACAACACCCTGCAGCTGAAGCTCGCCATGATGTCCAACGAAGACGGTTTCCCCGTTGCCCTTGGTGTCATTCGCGACGTGGAGGCTCCGACGTATGACGAGGCTGTCAATCAGCAACTGGCGGACGTATCGGCCCAGAAGAAGTACCACAACTTCTCGGAGCTGTTGGAGACCAACGACATCTGGGAAGTAAAATAATCCAATTTTTATAAGATAAGTGTCTGTAGGCGCACAGGAGCGAACAGCTCCTGTGCCAGCAGATGCAACTGTGTGGCTGTGACGTCATCAATCTGCCGGAAAAGCTGGCTGATGTGATGTTCCTTATGCTCGTGCAGGAAAGTACGGGCAACGTCCAGCGCAAACTGCTCACGGTTGTCAGCGGCAATGGCCATCTGGCCTTTCAGTTGTCGTTTGGCAGCCGTGAGTTGTCGTTCGCTCAGTGGCTTATCGACCATACGGTCTAACTCATGTCGTACTAACCCCAGGCATCGTTTCACGTCCTCGTGGTCACAGCCAAAATACACTGCCCATGTACCCGTGTCAGAATAGGTGGTCATATTACTCTCTACGGTATAGACCAGTCCGCGCCGCTCACGCAGGGCAAGGTTCAGTCGCGCGTTCATGCCAGGTCCTCCCAAGATGTTGTTGAGCAGGAACAGCGGTATGCGACGTTCATCGTCGGCTGCGAAAGTGGTGGTGCCCAGTATAACATGAGCCTGATGGTGGTTTTCTCCCTCCACATTTCTTGCCGAACAATGTGGCACGACTGGGCAAGGAGTCGTTTGAACGGGGATGGCAGAAGGAAGAAGGAGAAGCGAAGAGGTTATCTTCTCAAAATCCACATCGCCATATATAAAGAACACGGCATTGTCTGGACGGTAGTGGCGACGGGCGAAGCGCCGCGCATCGTCCGACGTATAGGTTTCCAGCTGTTCACGCGTACCTAAGATGTTATGTCCTAAGGGATGGTTGGAAAATAGCAGATTCTCGAATTCATCGAAGATCAGTTCTGCAGGTGAATCGTTATAACTCTCGATTTCATCGCAAATCACCTCTCTCTCCTTGTCGAGCTCTGCCTGCGGATAAGTGCTGTTAAAGACAATATCGGTAAGCAGACTGACAGCCCGTTTCACATGGTCACGCAAGACGGCAGCATAATAAATGGTATGTTCTTTGGTGGTAAACGCGTTGAGTTCGCCTCCCACACACTCCAACTCGTTCAGTATCTGGAAGGCACTACGTTTCTCCGTTCCCTTGAAAGTGGTATGTTCCACGAAATGCGCCAACCCTTCTTCGCCTGGCTGTTCATGACGTGTGCCGGCAGCTATGGCAAAGCCACAATATGCCACCTGATGGCCTGGGGCTGGTATGTGGATGATACGTAGCCCGTTATCGAGTGTTGCGGTGTTATATTTCATCCTTTGTTAGAAAAGACCAAAGCATACATGCGCATCTGCTTCACCATCGCCAACAAACCGTTGGAGCGTGTGGGTGACAGATGTTCTTTCAGCCCTATTTGTTCTATGAAGTACAGGTCGGCATCCAGAATCTCCTGCGGAGTGTGCCCACTGAGCACACGGATGAGTAGCGCCACTATACCCTTTACGATCAGCGCGTCGCTCTCTGCCGTAAAACGAACAACTCTCTCCTCTTTCCCCTCTCCTCTCTCCTCTATAACGTAGTCCGCCTGCAGCCACACACGACTCTGGCAACCGTCAATGAGGTTGCTCTCCGTCTTGTATTTCTCGTCCAAAGGCTCCTGTTCGTTGCCCAGGTCAATCAGCAGTTGGTACTTGTCCATCCAGTCGTCAAGACCGCTGAACTCCTCAATAATCTCGTCTTGTATCTCGTTAATTGTTGCCATTGTCTTCTGCTTTTACTAACTTAAACAGTTTGTCGCTGGGGCGAACCTTGCCTGTAACCTTGATAGCCACGCGCGTTCCCTGTTGCGCCTCTTCCACAGGACCTACGTCGTCGTGTATCTCGTCGGCGGTGACATACATCACACCCGTCGTCGGGCCGGTGATGAGCAGTTTGTCACCCACCTTGAAGGTATTGGCATCTACGCTGAACTCCGCCACTCCCAACTTTGAGAAATATTTGACGCCCGGACCGATATATACCTTACGCTCCGTAGCGTTCGAACCATAGCTGCTGTTCCATTCACCCAGCGTCTGTCCCTGATAGTAGCCGTCCCAAAAGCCTCGGTTGAAGACCGTTGCCAAGCGTTTGTCCCACTCGTCCTTCTTCTCCTCGGTAAAGGTGCCGTCGAGCACCGCATGGATAGCCTCTTTGTAGCACTTCACCACCGTATAGACGTATTCAGGTCCACGGGCACGTCCCTCAATCTTGAAGACACGTACGCCTGCATTCATCATTTTGTCGATGAAACGGATGGTTTTCAGGTCCTTGGGTGACATGATATACTTGTTGTCAATCTCCAACTCATTGCCTGTTTCGTTGTCCGTCACGGTGTAGCTGCGACGACATATCTGCACGCACTCACCTCGGTTGGCACTGCGGTTCATGTTGTGCAACGACATGTAACACTTGCCTGAGACCGCCATGCACAACGCTCCGTGACAGAACATCTCAATACGGATAAGCTGTCCTGACGGACCGCAGATGTGCTGTTCCTCCACCTGACGGTAGATTTCCGCCACCTGTTCCATCTTCAGCTCGCGTGCCAGCACCACCACATCGGCAAACTGGGCATAGAACTTCAGGGCCTCGATGTTCGAGATATTCAGCTGCGTAGAGAGATGCACCTCCATGCTCCTCTTTCCTCTCTCCTCTCTCCTCTCTCCTCTCTCCTCTCTCCTCTTTCCTCTACAATACATCATCACAGCCACGTCGGAAGCGATGACGGCAGAGATGCCAGCCTCGTGGGCAGCATCCACAATCTGGTGCATCAGGGGGATGTCCTCGCCATAGATAATTGTGTTGACAGTCAGATAACTTTTGATGCCGTGCTCGTCACACTCACGGGCAATGTCACGCAGGTCGTCAATCGTGAAATGGTTGGCGGAGTGTGAACGCATGTTCAGTTGCTCCACGCCGAAATACACCGAGTCAGCTCCTGCCTGTATGGCTGCTGCCAGCGACTCGCGGGAGCCTACTGGAGCCATGATTTCGAAATCTTTGATGTTCATGGGTGCAAAGGTACGAAAAAGTTTAGAGTTTAGAGTTTAGAGTTTAGAGTTTTTTTGTAACTTTGGAAGATTTCTCAGCTTTTCTTTGTATAAAGGCTGTCTGGGGGATTAAAGAAAAACTGGGTTACGAATTGGCGACCGTACTCAATTCCACATTCTGCTATAAACTGCATCCGCTCGAGCTATGCTCGCTTGCTACCAACGGGACGCAAGAAAGAACACCCGATAATGAGCCATCAGCCGTTTTATGACTCATCATCGGGTGCAAAGTTACGAATAAGTGAGCAAAATACCAAATATATTTGAGTATTTTCGAACGTGAGAACTCGAACTCGTTCGCTTGGCTTGTCCAAGAACTTCGAGACATCGTCTCAAAGGTAATCATTTTTTTTGAATGAACCAAAACTATTCACATCTTTTTGTTCTGAGCTTGCTCTTCGCTCTCTATGCAGATTGTGGCATCTTATATGGCACCTGCCAGAAAGGTGCGTATTAGGCAACGTCCTATTACTCAATATCTGTGATGTATCGCAGCATTAGGTACACTCACATGAGTTTTCTCAACTCCTCTGGTTCAGGAAGTATACCTTGGTATTCCTTGGGTAACTCTGAAGACGTGCGATAGGTGGCTACACCCATTGGCTTGTTGATGTCTCGGAATGCGAACTCCACCGTTTTTGAATCTCTGTCCTTGCAGAGAATAATTCCGATGGAAGGATTCTCATGAGGTAGTTTCACATACTCGTCAAGTGCTGACAGATAGAAATTCAACTTTCCTGCATACTCTGGCTTGAACTCACCCCGTTTCAATTCGATCGCGATTAGTGCCTGAAGGCGGCGATTGAAGAACAGCAAATCTATGAAATACTCTTTTTCGGATACAACAAGACGATACTGATTACCCATAAACGAGAAATCACTACCCAATGCCATGATGAAGTTCTTGATATTGTGAACTATCTGCTACTCTATTACACGTTCATCTGTCTCGTCAGGATCCTCAATGTTCACAAAGTCAAGCAGATATTCGTCCTTGAACGAGCGTAAAGCCTTACTGCGCAAATCCACATTTGCAATGGTTGTTGCAAAGTTATTAGGCATGTTGCCACGCTTTCCAAACAAATCGTCCTTCATATAATATTTCAACTTGTCGCCATTCCAAAATCCAGTGGCACAATTCACGATATAGAACAATCGTTGCTCTACATCCTTCTTTTGGGCCAGTATCTCATAATGGTTCGTAAAACCAACGGCAAGAAAGGCTTCTAATGTCTCTGGAGGTAATTCGTCCGTTGCCAATGGACGAATTTCGATATGTCCTTTGTCGCCTACAGGAATGATGCTGTTTTGTAAATCGTCCGCTGACAATGGACGATTCTCGAACATGCTGCACCATGCCTCATAAAAGATGCGCATACGTTTGATGCTGG
This sequence comes from uncultured Prevotella sp., assembly GCA_947169685.1. Lineage (GTDB taxonomy): Bacteria > Bacteroidota > Bacteroidia > Bacteroidales > Bacteroidaceae > Prevotella. The sequence goes on from CAMVQS010000042.1 coordinate 24,938, forward strand.
TCTCAGAAAAACCTCTTAGCCCAGGCAGTTCCTGTTGCAGCAATTCTGAGATGGT
>CAMVQS010000043.1 GCA_947169685.1 uncultured Prevotella sp.
GCCTTTGTCAGATCATATGTCTGAATGCTACCGACGGTAGGAGCTGCTTCTATAGCTGTTACGCTGGCATTGACAGAGACGTCGCCGTTCACGATGTCAGAAGCCTTGACTTTCACACCGTTGGTATATACCCAGCCGCGGAACTTGTAGCCTTCGGGAATAGTCAGGTCAGCCTCCGTATAGGGTACTTCGCCGAGCGGGTCGCCCTCTAAGACGGTCTTCTCGCCCAGTTTGTTACCGTTCTGGTCCTTATAGGTGATGACTGCTTCCTGCACTTCAGTTGCTTCGGCTTTGAAGTATGACAGGTATTGGATAGGGCCAAAAGTCAGAGTTGTTGCTTCGCCAACATAGATGTATGTTACTTTTCCTCCAGCATCGTAGCAACCAGCCGCCTTCTGGTCGAGAGTGGTAAGAGTTGCTCCCTCAGAGTTTTTGACGGGGAAAGAACCGCCAAATTGACATCCGCTGATGGTAAACTTTACGGTGCCGTCAACAGGAACAACCATTGTTGCATTGGAATATCCATGCTGTCCGTCGTGGAATGAGCCACTGAATGTAACGCCTGTCGGCAGGTCGGCTCCAGTGTAACTGTCTGCAGTCAGTGTGGCATAAGGAATCTCGAAGTCAACGAATGAGCGTGCTACGTTCTCTTTGAAGACAATCTTTGAAAGTACGCCTTCTGAGGTAGTCTTACGCTCAATATAGATGCCTGTTACGTCGGCTGCAATGTCGATGCTACCTGTGCCCGGGCTCTCGCTGACGGTTACCTCACCGATAAGGTCGCCTTTGGTGGCCTTGCCGTCGGCAATCGTACAGGCAAATACGTTTACGGCGTATGCACTCGTATTTTTCCTGTTACCGAAGGTCAGCGTCAGCTTGCCTGCTACGGCGGGCTTGGCAAAGTAGCACCTGCCACTACTGTTCAGCTTCACACCGTGCATACCGTTATTAGTGCCTGCTGCGTCGTTCACGTAAGAATCATAGTACAGCCCATTGTCTGGACTCGTTGTCGGAATATTCTTTTCCGTATAGTCCCAGATAAGGTCGTTGCCTCCTGTCTCAGCCCTGCCAGTGATGGCGGCTATGAGCATAAGACACAATGCGCTCACTCGAAGTAAAAGTTTTTTTCTCATAATGTTTTAGTGTTTAAGTTAATATTTGAACATGTATATTGTTTTCGTCATCGTTGGCTTGTAGTGCTTGCAAAGGTATGGAATATTATTATAACAATGCCATAATTATATGTCATATTTGCTCGTAATCGTTTGCGAAATACTACGACCGTTCGAGACGCGGATAAAGAGTACGTTTAAATAAAAATTAACACACAACGATAATCCGTTAACACGTAGAAGGGCAACATTTCGTTTTTGTTGCCTTGTGGTCGCATATATGCGATTCTGGGGTGCTTTTTGTAACTTGCAGAGTGCCAGTGAGTAGCAGAATGTGGAGTCTTTTTCGTGTGCTGAAAACGGCGTTTTTTCGACCGTAAAACGCCATTTTAACCCTTTTGAAGTGCCGTTTCATGCTGATTGAAGTGCCGTTTCATGGCATGTGAAGTGCCGTTTCTCGGTATGTAACATGTCGTTTCATGCCATGAAACGCCTTGGAAGGGACAAAACGCCTCTAATTGGACGCACTTTTTTTCTAGAATGAACAAAATCTTATACAAAAACGGAACCTCGATTTTAACGTGTTTAACAAAATTTTATAATTTACAAAGTCAACATGCAGGTGCAAATGTGAAAACGTTTACGCGAGAAATAGGCTATGTAAGCTTGGAGGGTTGTAGAAATCCCCCTATCTTTGCACCAACATTTATTAATTATTAAAACAAAACAAAGCTCATGAAAAAGATTTTTACACTTATTGCCGCTGCATTTGTTGCAGCAAGTGTGAATGCACAGACAATTACGTTTACGGAGGCTAAGACGGCAGGAACTCTTGATGGTGCTACATTCGGCACGGGATTAGTCCTAACTGTTACAGATAAGGTAGATGGTGGTAAACTTTCAATTGATGGAAACAAACAGTTTTTTGGAACAGAAGCAGATTGGACAAAATATGAGTTTAGATTGAAAACTGGCGGAAAATCAGATTCCAAGAATGCACTAAAATTGACGATTCCAAGCGAGGGTAAACTTATTATCGCAATGCGTAGTAGTTCGAGTAGTTCCACAAGAACTGTCGCGTTCAAACAGGGCGACAACGAAATTGCTTCTTTTGAGGTTAAAGACGATAATGCAACTAAAGGTAATATTGAAGGTGAGGAAGAGCTGAAGACAATCTTTAACTTCTATACAATTGAAAGCGTACCCGCAGGTGACATTAATATAACTTATAATGGAGGTACAAATTTCTATGGATTTAATTTAATTACTTCTACAGGTATCCAGACTCTTATTCCTGAGGAAGTTGATGTTCCTGCTTATAACCTGAGTGGTCAGCGTGTAGATGAGAACTACCGTGGTGTTGTAATCAAGAACGGAGTGAAGAGAATTCAGAAATAATCAAAACTACATACTGTATTGTAGAGGGGTGGGCCTGATAGGGCTTGCCCCTTTTCTTTTGTTCGAACATGTAAACGTTTACAGTCATTTTCCTGCATCAATGTTTTGGCAGTATGGATTATTGTTCGTATTTTTGCATCAGAAACCAAAACTAAAAAGAGATATATGAAGAAACAACTCCTTCTTACAACCATGCTGTTTGCTGCTGCTACAATGGGCGTGCAGGCAACGGACTATTATGTGTCACCTACGGGTAGCGGCAGTAATTATACCTTGGCCAGCCCGGGGAAGCTGACGGCTACGGTTATCGGTAAACTGACGGCGGGCGATAACCTCTATTTGCGTGGTGGGCAGTATGACTTGAACAATAATCTGTCTATCAGCCGTAATGGTACTGCAGAAAAGATGATTACCATCTGCCCCTATCAAGACGAGAAACCCATCCTCGATTTCCGGACGGAAGCAAACAAGACCAATGGCGTGACGGTGAAGGGTAATTACTTGCATATTAAAGGTATTACCATTCGCTATGCGGGGTATAAGGGAATATGGCTGGAGGGTGCGAAGTACTGCATTTTGGAACAGCTCGATGTCTATGGGTGCTGCAACGCGGGCATCCAGCTGCGTAGCGGGGGGTATAACATGGTCGTCAACTGCGACTCGCACGACAACTTCGACTATCAGGACGACGGGGGCAACGCTGACGGCTTCGCAGACAAGCAGGGTGATGCCTGTCCGGGCAATATTTATGTCGGCTGTCGCTCGTGGAACAATAGCGATGACGGATGGGATTCCTTTGAGCGCGTTACCAATGGCGCGCCCACCGTCTATATCAACTGCATAGCCTACAACAACGGCCCGGAAGAGTTCGACCTCACCAGCCATCCGCGTGTGATGGAGGGCGGCAAGGATGCAGGACTGAGCTGCTTCACAGGCAAGGATCTGGCTCACTTCGCCAACGGCGGTAACCCTAACGGCTTCAAGGTGGGCGGCAAGGGCACCAAGCATGACGTGGAACTCTATCGCTGTCTGGCGGTGGGGCACCGCAGCAAGGGCTTCGACCAGAATAATAATGCGGGCGTGATGAAGGTGATTAACTGCACGGCCTACCAGAACAAGTATAACTACGGGTTCGGCAACCCTTATGACTATACCTTGTATGCCTATAATAACGTGGCGCTGGCTTACACCTCGGGTGGCAAGAACTGGCAGCGGTACGACGGGGCCACCACTTATCAGGGTAACAACACGTGGAACACTGGCTTTGGCTGTACGGAGGCTGACTTCGAGGGGCTTGACGTGACGGAGATAATCTTTGCTGAACGTAATGCTGACGGTACGCTGCCTGAGACACAGCAGTTTCATCTGAAAGCTTCTGCCACGAACCTCATTGATAAAGGCATGAATTTTACAAACTTTGAAGGCCAGTACGTTGGCGATTATGTCACCTACAACGGTACGGCGCCTGACTTGGGCTGTTTCGAGTACGAAGGCTCGTCAGGCATTGGTCTGCTGTCTCTCGACGAAGGAACGCCCAATCCGAATGCTCCGCGTTACAACTTGAACGGTCAAAGAGTGGATGACAGCTACAGGGGCATCGTCATTCAGGGTGGACGGAAATACGTGCAACGTTAGAAATAGAAAGAGGAAGCAAATTTGCTTCCTCTTTCTATTTCCGGATGTACCGTTTACCGTTCTCAATGACAATACCCTTGTAGGAGCTATCGACCCTCCGACCCTGAAGGTTGTAGATGGGGACATTCCCACCCGTTGTGAATGTCACGGGGGTGACGATGCCGTCAGGTGTTATCAATGTACCTTCAGCAGCAACATCGCTGTCGTAGTAGGGGATGCCGTTGACCTTAGCGGCGGTGGGGTAGTATTCGTTGATGCTTTCCACTGCGTCTGAGTTTTGTGCTTTAACCAGATCCTCAACCAACGCGTTGCAATAGACTTCGATGTTGGTGTAGTAGCCTTGCGGGTCAAGGGTCTTGGTGGCAGCATCGCTGGCATCGTTAGGATTCAGGCCGTTAGCTGTCTCCCAGATGTCGGGCATGCCGTCGTTGTCGGTATCGGTAAGTTTGGCCTTACTGATATAAGTAGGCCATCCGCCCACGTCGCTTTGCGAGTCGATGAGCCCTCCTGTGGAACCGTTGCTGCCTATATAGGAAAAGGAACCGTTGCCTGTCTCTTGAACAATGCGTTGGTCAATGACGTCTCGTTTGTAGCAAGCACCAGCATAGTTAAGCACCTCGGAGAAAGCACTCTCCGCCGTGTGCATGGTCAGCAGTGTCTGGCCTTCGTAGCCTTCAGGGATGAAACGAGTATCAGATTTGATAGCGTTCTTAACCTCTGTCGTGTTATTATCGGGACGTACACCTTGCCAGTTGTCGTTAGTGACGGCCCAGGAGCCTTCCATATAGTTGCCTGTGATGTAGAAGTGGCCTGGAACAAGATTAACTAAGCCTGTCGATTCTCCCGTACAGTTCTTGCACTTTGTTGTGGGGTTGATGATACGCGAGTAACAGCCAGTGTTTGTAGCATGGCCTGGCTTGTAGTAGTTGTTCAGCATGTTATACATCTTGTACTTACCCTCCGTGTTGCACGACTCACCGCCGTAGGTGCTGTTGCTGCCCCAATTATAGATGACATTGTTCACGAAGTCAACCGGACCCTTCATCGTGTTCACGTAGTCGTGGTCAAAACGTGGGTTGCGTGAGTCGTGGTGTGCCAGCAGGTTATGGTGGTAGGCTGCGTTCTGGCCGCCCCAGATTCCGCCATAGCCGTGTTTGCCCTTGCCGTGTACGGAGTTGCGTAGGCTTTCAGAGAGAATACACCATTGCAGGGTGAAGTTGTTGATGCCATAGAACGAGCCGCACTCATCGGTTGACCAGCTGATGCTGCAGTGGTCGATGATGATGTTGTTATACGTGCCGTGCGTATAGGAGTTTATGGCGTCGTCCTCGGTCTTGCACTCATCGCCCATACGGCTACGGATGAAGCGCACGATAACGTTGCTGGCGGAGATGTTGAACGTATAATTCTTCAGGCAAATACCGTCGCCGGGGGCAGTCTGACCCTCAATGGTGACATTGCCATTCGTGATTTTCAGTGCAGACTTTAGTTCGATGATTCCTGATACATCGAAGACGATGATACGGGCTCCGCTCTGACGGATAGCAGCACGCAGTGAGCCAGTTCCGTCGTCGTTGAGATTTGTGACGTGGATAACCTTTCCTCCACGTCCACCTGTCGTTGTCCAGCGAGCTACGCCTTCTGCTCCAGGGAAGGCAGGAGCTTGCGCCATGGCAAGCAGTGATGCGACTGCTATGGCCATTGTTAAAAGAATTCTTTTCATTATAGTAGCTTTGGTAGTTCGTGTACTCTTAGTCTTCTGTCGTATAACCGAGGGCTTCCATCTCGAGTGATGCCCAGATGAAGGGGCCTACTCCCTTGGCGTCGTTGTCGCGAATGGGCTCGCTGAGGTAGTACTCGTAGGAGCCGTCACGCCTGAGGTTCTCCTTGACGTTGGGGGCAGCCTTCAGCACTTTCTTACTCAGCCCAGGGCCAAGGCCTGCCACTTCGCAGCAGCGGGTGAGCGAGATGGTCTTGTCAGGGTTCACACGGATGAAGTTCTGGATGATACCTTCGTAGGCACGGATGCCTGCCTGACGGTAGCTGTCATCGACATAGCCCTTGCGGGCTGCCTTCAGCAGCACGTAGGCAAACATCGAGGAGCAGGTGCTTTCCAGATAGTTACCTTCGCGGTTGGGGGAGTCCATGACCTGATACCACAAGCCTGTCTTCTTGTCCTGCCACTTGATGATGGCGTCAAGGTCTTTCTTCAGCAGTTCGATGAGTTCACCGCGACGCGCATAGTCTTCCGGTAATGCATCGAGCAGTTCGATAAGCGCCATGGAGTACCACCCCTGGGCGCGTCCCCAACAGTGCTGCGAGAGACCTGTCTCCTTGTCGGCCCAGAACATCTCGCGTGTCTCGTCGTAGGCATGACGGTTCAGACCCGTCACGGGGTCGTAGGTGCGCTGGTAGGTGATGCTGATTTGGTTGACGGCATCGTCGTAGATCTTCTTGGCTTTCTTGGCTGGCAGCAGGTCGCGAGCGGTGAGTGCATAGAAGGGAAGTCCCATGAAGATACCGTCGAGCCATACCTGATAAGAGTAAATAGCCTTGTGCCAATATACCTTGTCCTTCACGGTGCGCGGTTGCTTTTGCAGTTGGCGCATCATCAGCTGGATGGCCTTGAGGTTCTTCTCCTCGGGATATAATTCCTGCATGCGGGCCACGAAGTGTCCGGTGCGGATGTTATCGAGGTTGTAGTCCTCAAGCTTATAGTTACGAATGTTGCCGTCGGCAGTAATCATCGTGTCACAATACTCCTTACAATAATTAAGTATGGCGTTTCCGCCATACTTAAGATAGGTATCGAGCATTGCTTCGAGTTCGATTCCCATGACGTAGCTCCATCGTGGCTTCGTGGCGAAGTCCAGTAAGTAGGACCTGGGCGTCCGTTGCATCTCGGAGTAGGTGAGCCACTCGCTATAGTGCTTGTAGGGTTTCTCCAGCAGAACAATGTTGCCGTTGATGAAGAGGTTGTCGAACTTCACGTTACGGGTCTCGCCCTTGATGGTGTTACCTGACTCAACGCCATTGAACTTACAGTCCTTGACGTAGATATCATGCACATAGACTGCCGTGTCGAGGGCAATAATCTGAACTCCGTATTTTGACTTCTCACAGGTGACGTTCTCCATATAGACGTTACGGACCGTAGGAGGATAGTCGCGGCAGCAGATCTCACGTGGCTCGTAATCGAGGTTGATTTTCAAAACTGATTCCTGACACTGGCCAACCTTGATGTTACGTGCATAGATGTTTTCAATGATACCGCCACGGCAAGTGTTAGTTTTGATGCGGATGACACGCTCCAAGTCAGGCGAGTCCATCACGTTGTCGTGGGCAAAGACGTTGCGGCAGCCACCGCTGATCTCAGAGCCGATGACCACGCCGCCGTGGCCGTTGTGCATGATGCAGTTACGGATGATGATGTTCTCAGAGGGTTTGCCCCAGAGGCGTCCGTCGTTATTGCGGCCGCTCTTGATGGCGATGCAGTCGTCGCCCGTATTGAAGAAGCAGTTTTCAATCAGCACACCGTCGCATGACTCTGGGTCGCAACCGTCACCGTTAGGACCGTCATTGGTGATCTTCACGCCACGCACGGTTACGTTCTTGCAAAGCAGGGGATGAATAACCCAAAAGGGTGAACGCAGCAAGGTGACGTCCTCGATGAGGATGTTCTCGCACAGGTTCATATTGATGAGCTGTGGACGCAAGCCGTCGTTCTTGTCGAAACGGCGCTCGTCCATGGGCACACCGTCCTCAGCCTGCTTGAGCAGACGGGCACGTGAACCGCCACGCTGGTTAATCATGCCGGGTTTGAAACCATACTTGGGGTTACCGTTCATGGGCCACCAGGTCTCGTTACTTCCTCCACCATCAATGGTTCCTTCACCGGTGATGGCGACGTTCTGCTGCTTGTAGGCGTAGATACAGGGACTCATGTTCCAGCAGTCGATACCTTCCCAGCGCGTGGGTACGATAGGGTAGAGGTCAGGTTCGAAGACAAACTGCAGCACAGCATCCTTCTCTACGACGAGATTGACATTCGAGAGCAGGGTAATGGCTCCTGTGTTGAAGGTGCCGGCAGGCACGATGACACGACCACCGCCCTTTTTAGAGCAAGCTGCGATAGCCTTGTTAATAGCCTTTTGATTCTTTAATGCGGTAGCTTTGGTACTTGCACCGTACTTGGTGATGATGAAATCTCGGTTGGCAAACTCTGGTGCCTTGATGCTTTGTTCAATCTGCTTGTAGGTAGTGTTCCATGCATCATTGGCTAGCGCCATTGCAGGAATCAACATGCAGAGGAATAATAATCTCAGTTGTTTCATTTTTAGTAGTTTGTTTATTAATTATGGGCACAAAGATACGAAAATATATCTTTATGCCCAAATTAATATGGAAATATTTGATGTAAAGGATTACGTAAATCCTAGTTCTCAAGTGCCTCGAAGAGTTTGTCGAGTGCTTCGTCGGCATTCTTGCTCTCGTTGAGCAGCGTGACGAACTTTGAACCGATGATGGCACCAGCCGCATTGTCCTGTGCAGCCTTGAGCGTCTGGGCATTGCTGATGCCGAAGCCAATCATGCGCGGATTACGCAGATTCATGGCATTGATGCGGCGGAAATACTCCTGCTTGGCCTCGTCGAAACTCTTTTGTGCGCCCGTGATAGCCGCAGAGGATACCATGTAGATAAAGCCGTCGGTGTGCTCGTCGATGAAGCGGATGCGCTCTTCCGAGGTCTCTGGCGTGATGAGCATGATGATGCGCAGGTCATAGCGGTCGGCCACAGGCTTGATAATTTCCTGATAGTCCTTGAAAGGCAGGTCGGGGATGATGGCTCCGCTAACACCGCTTTCTACACAGGCTTGACAGAAACGCTCAATGCCGTACTGCATGATGGGGTTCAGATAGCCCATGAGCACCAAGGGGATGTTTACCTGCTCCTTAATGGCGTGGAGCTGGTCGAACAGGGTTTGCAGTGTCATGCCGTTCTTGAGCGAGCGGGTGGCGGCATCCTGAATGACAGGACCGTCGGCCATGGGGTCGCTGAAGGGAATACCCACTTCGATCATGGAGATACCACGACGCTGAAGGGTGAGGATAACGTCTGCGGTGCCGTCGAGCGTGGGACAGCCTGCGCAGAAATAGAGTGACAGGAGTTTATTGTCTTTGTTCTCTTGGAACAGTTTATTAATCTTGTTCATAGTTGTGTTAAGAATGTTGTTAGTTTTTGAATATCCTTGAGTGCTGGTTTCGTTTCAAAACGTGAGTTGAGGTCGATGCCGATGCACTTAGGATGACGGAAGGCTTTGACACGCTCTGCATCATCGGGACCAATGCCGCCACTGAGCAGGAAGGGCGTCTGGCCGTGATAGGCGTTGAGCACGCTCCAGTCAAACTGCGTGCCGTTGCCGCCGACGCTCTTGCCCTTGGCGTCGAAGAGAAAATAGTTGACGAGTCCTTCGTAAGGTTTTGCCTTTTCCAAATCAGAAGATGTGGCGATATTGAAAGCCTTGATGATGAGGGGAACGTCAGTTCGAAGTGCTTGAACGTAGTCGTGACTTTCGTGCCCATGCAGTTGGATGATGTCGAGCTGGTAGTCGGCAACATGTTGCAGCACCTCGTCCCTACTGGCGTCAACGAATACACCGACACGCTTGGCACGTTGCGGCAGGTAGGCAGGCGGAGCGGCAACATAGCGGCTGGAATCAGGCCAGAAGATGAAGCCGAGCCAGTCGATGCCGAGCTGTTCGACAGCGCGGATGTTATCGGGCTCGCGCATGCCGCAGACCTTGATCATATCTTTGCTATGAAGTCGGCCAGTGCCAGTCCTGGGTCTTCTGTCTTCATGAAGGCTTCGCCGATGAGGAATCCCTCAAAACCTGCTTCACGGAGCTGTCGCACTGTTTCAGGATTGGATATACCGCTTTCACTAATCTTAACGGCATTGTCGGGCAACTGCTCACAGAGACGGAACGACGTCTCAACATCCGTTTGGAAGGAGCCAAGGTGACGATTGTTGATGCCGTAGAGGTCGGGACCAAGTTCAGCGTACTCCAGTTCGTCCTCGTCGTGCATCTCAAGCAGGACCTCAAGGCCGAGCGAGTGAGCAGTATAAAGAAGACGCTTACATTCGTGGAGGTCAAGACATGCGGCAATGAGCAGTACGGTGGAGGCTCCTGACAGACGGGCTTGGTAGAGCTGGTGCTCGTCGATGATGAAGTTCTTGTAGAGCACGGGGATACGTACACCGGACATACGGGCTTCCTTGATGAAGCTGTCATCACCGCCGAAATATCTGTTGTCGGTCAGAATACTGACGGCTGCTGCCCCATTCTGCTGATAGGAAAACGGTATATTGTCGGGTTTGGCATCTTCGTTAATCCATCCGAGTGAGGGTGACTTTCGCTTGAATTCTGCAATGATGCCGCTCTGTGATGTCTTCAGGGCATCGGCAATGGGCGGACGCTTGTAGTACGTCTGTTCCTCAATGATACGCTGCAACTTCTGTGTGGGTTGCATCTCCTTCATAATCTCCACTTCGCGGCGTTTCCAGGCCACAATCTCTTCTAATATGTCTGCCATGATGTTGTTTTGTTTTATGATTCTGGCGACAAAGATACAAACTTTTTCCGACTTATCAGCTATTTAACTCGACAAATTTCTTAAAGGTACGCAGTGCTGCTCCGCTGTCAATGCTCTCACGGGCAATCTCGACGCATTCCTCAATGCTCTTCTGACCACGTTCAAGCACCTGAATGCCGAAGGCTGCATTAGCCAGTACCACTTCCTTCTGTCCGGGTAGGCAGCGGTTCTCCAGTACGCTGTCGAATATCTGTGCAGCTTCATCCTCCGTCGCTCCGGCAACCAGTTCCTCGGGTTTGATGATGTCGAAACCAAGATCCTGAGGATGGAAGATACGCTCGTACTGATTAGTTGTCACCTTGAAGTCTCCTGTCAGCGAAATCTCGTCGTAGCCGTCAATGGAGTTGACAATGCCGTAATCAATGCCAATCTTCTGATAAACGTTGCTGTAGAGACGCATCTGGTCAAGATTAGCCACGCCCAGTAACTGGCATTGTGGCTGGCTGGGGTTGACGATGGGGCCGAGCAGGTTGAAACATGTCGGGAACTGAAGCGCCTTGCGGATGGGGCCAACAAACTTCATGGCACGGGCAAAGAGCTGAGCGTGCAGATAGACGATACCGCATTCGTTGATGCTTCGGTTCAGCTTGTCGATGTCGTCAGTAAACTTAATGCCGTGATGGGCGATGACGTTTGACGCACCGCTAGTGGAGGTCGCTGCATAGTTGCCGTGCTTGGCTACCTTATAGCCCGCACCGGCAATGACGAAGCAGCTGGTAGTCGAGATGTTAAAGGTGTTCTTGCGGTCGCCGCCAGTGCCTACTACGTCAATGTAACGTTCGCAGTCGAGGGGTACGGGAACTCCTGTCTCCAAGATTCCGTCACGGAAGCCAAGCAGCTCGTCAACGGTGATGCCACGCATCTGCAGAGCGGTCAGCAGTGCCGTAATCTGTTCATTGGGGTACTCGCTTTGCGTGATACCAATTAAGATGTTTTTGGTTTCTTCACGAGTCAGTTCCTCGTGGTTGAGCATCCTGTTCAGGATGTCTTTCATTGTCTGTGCCATAACTACATTATTTTAGTATTTCATTCTTCCTTTTTATAGAAACATCCAGTTTTGCAGCATCTTGCGCCCCTCGGGGGTAAGAACGCTCTCAGGATGAAACTGGATGCCGCGGACGTTCAGTGTCTTGTGATGTAGAGCCATAATCTGTCCTTCGTCGCTCTCTGCGGTAATCTCAAGACAGTCGGGGAAACCGTCTTTCGAGACTACCCATGAGTGGTATCTGCCCATGGTTATGCGACTGGGAAGACCAGAAAACAACGGGTCGTTGCCGAACTGTGTGCCTTCAGTGGCTACACCGTGAAACACGTCGCTGAGGTTCTCCAGTTTTGCACCGAACACCTCGCCGATAGCCTGGTGGCCAAGGCATACGCCCAAAATCGGTTTGCGACCGGCATAGGTCTTGATGACGTCGAGCAGTAAACCTGCCTCTGAGGGAATACCTGGGCCAGGCGACAGGATAATCTTGCTGTACTGCTCCAACTGAGCAAGTTCAAACTGGTCGTTGCGAAGCACATCAACTTCTGCACCGAGTTCCTTTACCAAATGACTCAGGTTGTACGTAAATGAGTCGTAGTTATCGATGATGACTATTTTCATGTTTCTGTCCTCCATTTACATTTTCTCTGCCATTAATATTGCACGGCGCAGTGCACCGAGCTTGTTGTTTACTTCCTGAAGCTCGTATTCCTCGTTGCTCTTGGCTACGATGCCGCCACCAGCCTGGAACCATAGTTCGCCATTACGCGACACGAAGGTACGAATGGTAATGGCCTGATTGAGCGAACCATTTAATCCAATGTATCCGATACAGCCGCCATAGGCTCCTCGGTTGTGTGGTTCATACTCTGAGATGAGCTGCATGGCACGAACCTTGGGAGCACCTGAGAGCGTGCCGGCTGGGAACGTGTCGATAAAAGCCTTGATGGGATCTGCCTGTGCGTCCAGCTCACCGCTGACACGACTGACCAGATGGATGACGTGGCTGTAGTACTGAATGTCCTTGTAGTATTCCACTTTCACGTTGTGACAGTTGCGGCTGAGGTCATTACGTGCCAAATCGACAAGCATCACATGCTCGGCGTTCTCCTTCGGGTCGTTACGCAGGAACTCCGCTCCTTGCCGATCGGCTTCTGCATCACCTGTTCGTTTTGTTGTACCTGCGATGGGGTCAATATAAGCGCGACGTCCTTCAATACGACAATGCGTCTCGGGTGATGATCCGAAGATACGGAAACCTCCGAAGTCGAAGTAGAACAGGTAGGGTGATGGATTAATGCTTCTGAGCGCACGGTACAACTTGAAGTCGTCACCCTCATAGCTTTGGATAAACCTACGGCTTAACACAATCTGGAACACATCGCCTCTCAGACAATGCTTAATGCCCTTGCGGATGTTTTCTTTATGTTCCTCATCAGTCAGTGTGGAACGGACATCACCCACAGGATGGAAATCGTAGGCTTGGATATTTGACTTGTTCATCGCTTTGATGACTTCCGAAATCTCGGAATTCTCAGAGTCCTCTGAGAGACAGATCACTGTCAGTTGGTTGTTGAAGTGATCAAATACGATGATGTCCTTGTACATAATATATAAAATGTCAGGAGCATCGTTACGTTCCTGCGTTTCATCCTTCACGTTGATGTGTTCAAAATAACGCACGGCATTAAATGACGTATAGCCATATAGTCCGCAGAGGTCGGCATGCTCCCCTTCAACGTGGATGCTGTCAATCAGGGTATGTATGGCCTCTGCAGAGCCGAAGTGCTCATCTATTCCATGTCGTACCGTACTTCCGTCTGGGAAGGTAATGGTGGCGACTCCATGTCCCACTGCTACGGAGGCTATGGGGTTGATGCCAATGAATGAACGCGAGTTGTCCTTGTCATGATAGTCGGAGCTCTCCATCAATGCACTCTGCGGATAGAGGTCACGCAGTCGCATATAGACACCGACCGGAGTGTAGAGGTCGGCCAAAATGGTGCGACTTGTTGTCGTGTATTTAAAAGTTTCCATATTCTCCAGCCATTTGTTTGTTATTCAGATAAGTTTCTACATCCTTGTCGCCTCGTCCGCTGACCGTCAGCACTACAACGTCGTCTTTCTTGAACTGAACTTTCGAGAGAGCGGCAATGGCATGAGCTGATTCCAGGGCAGGGATGATACCTTCCATGCGGGTCAACTCATAGGCAGCACGTACAGCTTCGTCGTCGTTGACAGAATAGACCGTGGCACGGTGTTGTGTGGCCAGATTTGCATGCATGGGTCCGATGCCAGGGTAGTCGAGACCTGCCGAGATACTTTCTGCCTCGATAATTTGTCCGTCAGGAGTCTGCATCACCAGTGTCTTCGCACCATGCAAGATGCCCAGGCGGCCGGCATGGATGGTGGCAGCGGTATGTCCCGTATCAGCTCCTTGGCCACCTGCTTCCGCCAAAATAATCTTAACACGTTCATCGTCAATATAATGATAGATGGTACCGGCAGCATTGCTTCCTCCTCCTACGCAGGCCATCAGCACGTCGGGATAGTCGCGGCCAATCTTCTCCTGAAGCTGTTCCTTGATTTCCGCAGAGATGATACTTTGCAGACGGGCTACCATGTCGGGGTAGGGATGCGGGCCAACTGTCGAACCGATGATATAGAAGGTGTCGGCAGGATGACAACACCAGTCGCGGATGGCTTCATTCGTGGCATCCTTCAGTGTCCAGTTGCCAGTCTTTACTGGTCGGACCTCGGCACCCAGCATCTTCATACGCTCAACGTTCGTGTGCTGGCGCTCCACGTCGAGTGCTCCCTGATAAACTACGCAAGGCATGTCCATCAGTGCGCATACTGTAGCAGTAGCCACACCATGCTGTCCGGCTCCTGTCTCAGCAATGATACGTTTCTTGCCCATTTTCTTGGCCAGCAGGATCTGTCCGATGGTGTTGTTGATTTTGTGAGCTCCCGTGTGGTTCAGGTCTTCACGTTTCAAGTACAGCTGACAGCCGTATTTCTCGCTCATACGCTTGGCAAAATAAAGCGGTGACGGACGTCCTACATAGTCACGCAAAAGTGACATGTACTCTTCTTGAAACTCGCGGCTCTCAAGTATCGGCAGGTATTCCTCCTGTAACTTTCTGACCGTCGCGTAGAGAATCTCAGGAACGTAGGCACCTCCGAATTCTCCGTAAAAACCTTTCTCGTCAACTAAATAACTCTTTTTCATATTTTTATTGTTTTGTATTGGTTTCTTCTCCGTTCAAATAAAAAAGACCCGTCGCGATAACGACGAGCCTTTTTATCTTGATGATTGATACATATACGGCACCGTACCTCGCGACTAAATTAATCTCGAGTTACGCCACCACCATGCATTCATCAATCGTTTCATATATCAAAGTTTTTATGTTTCCGGCTGCAAAAGTAAGAATAAATCTGATAATCTGCAAATATTTTGGGCTTTTTTTGGAAAAAATGTAAGTAAATGGCAAATTTTGCCGATAAAATTTGTATTTTAACCTTTTATGTCGTATATTTGCCTCCGATAAGATAGCATTTCGTTTAAAATGCACCTTATCATCAATATTTTAATGAGGTTGGTAGCGTCCTGCACCAACCTCTTTTAAAATACCTTTACTGAATTTCCCAGCCAATGGCCGATGCTCCAAGTACGGCAGCGCTGGCACCGTCGAGTCCGCTGACCAAGAACTGCGCCTTGCCCTTGAAGATGGTCATCACGTGGTCGTTGTAGGCACGTTTGATGGGCTCCATAATCAGGTCACCGGCCTTAACCATACCGCCGAAGAAGATAAATGCCTCGGGGGAGCTAAACGCAGCAAAGTCTGCACATGCCTCGCCCAGCATCTTACCCGTGAACTCGTAGATCTCCTTGGCTAACTCGTCGCCCTTGCCTGCAGCAATGCTGACGTCGAGCGAGGTGATGTCCTCGGGGTTCATCTCACGCAGCAGTGAAGAACGGTTGGTCTTTGCCAACATCTCGCGAGCCGTACGGGCAACACCCGTTGCTGAGCAATAAGCCTCCAAACAACCAGTACGTCCACAGCCACAGCTGCGTCCTTCTGCACCGCGAACCATTGTGACATGTCCCAACTCGCCGGCAAAACCGTCATGCCCGTAGAGTAACTGTCCGTTGACTACAATACCAGAGCCGACGCCAGTACCCAGCGTGATAACGATAAAGTTCTTCATGCCACGTGCCACGCCATAGACCATCTCACCCAGTGCGGCAGCGTTGGCATCGTTGGTCAGAGCAACGGGAATCCCTAAGGCATCGCTAAATAACTTGGCCAGAGGCACAATGCCATCGTGAGCCCATGCCAGGTTGGGGGCGAACTCAATGGTTCCGTTATAATAATTTCCGTTTGGCGCACCGATACCCATTGCCTTGATCTTCTCAATGCCGCCCACCTGGTCAATGATAATTTGGAGAGCCTCTACCGAAGCCTTGACATAGTCCTCCACTTTCTCATAGCCTCCAGTCTTGATGGCTGTCGTGGCTTTGATGTCGCCGCGTGCATCGACAATACCGAAAACAGAGTTCGTCCCACCTAAATCCAAGCCAATAACATATGGCTTAATTCCAGCTTGTTCATTCATGTTGTTATAATTTTAGAGTTAATATTTATCGTTTTGGAAGGCAAAGTTACAAAAATATTTGTAAAAAAAGAAGATTCTCGCATATTTTTTGTAATTTTGCACTCGATATGATGACATTTCCTATATACAGTATAGTAGATTTGATGTTCAAGGGAATGCTTATCGGCATGATTGCTTCTGCACCGATGGGTCCTGTAGGCGTGCTCTGTGTACAGCGTACGTTGAATAAGGGTCGTTGGTTTGGTTTCGTGACAGGCATCGGTGCTGCTATAAGCGATATTATCTATGCAGGCATTACGGGTTTTGGTATGTCGTTTGTCATGGATTTTGTCAACGATGACCAAAACAAGTTCTACCTGCAGATTGTGGGAAGTCTTGTGCTCTTGGTATTTGGCATATACACGTGGCGCAGCAATCCTACCAAGAATATGCATCGTTCCGGCAAGCAGCGCGGGTCGCTGTGGTATAATACATGGACGGCTTTTCTCGTGACGTTCAGCAATCCGCTCATCATTTTCCTCTTCATGGGTTTGTTTGCGCAGTTTGCTTTCGTCATACCTGATCATCCATTTGAGATGTTCGTAGGCTTTGCCAGTATTGTGGGCGGAGCTTTGTTGTGGTGGTTCGGACTGACGTGGCTGGTTGATAAGGTTCGTGTTATCTTCGACGAGAACGGTATTAAGATCATCAACCAGATTATCGGTGCTGTCGTCATTATTTTCTCGTTGATATTCCTTCTCGGAACCACCACCAATTTATTTCGTTTCTTTTAGTTGAACTTATGTTTGTAGCACAAGAATTAAGGAAGAAGAATATTGCGGAGTATCTGTTGTATATGTGGCAGATAGAGGATACTATCCGTGCTTTTGGCTGCTCGCTCAGTCGCATACGTAGGGAATATATTGACCGTTTCGATTATACAGATGAACAGAAAGAGGATGAGGCCGACTGGTTTGGCAACCTTATCACGATGATGAATAGTGAGGGCTGTCGAGAACAGGGACATCTGCAAATCAACAAGGTGACGCTGCAACAACTCGAAGAATTGCACGCCCAGCTGCTTGCCTCTACGAAGTTCCCGTTCTACAATGCGGAGTATTACAAGGTGTTGCCCTATATCGTGGAATTGCGCAATCGTGGTGCAAACAAGGAAGAGAACGAGATAGAGACCTGCTTCAATTCTCTCTATGGTGTCATGCTCCTTCGTCTTCAGAAGAAGGACATCACCCCCAACACCCAACATGCTGTCAAAGAGATTTCAACCCTTATTGGAATGCTCAACGACTATTATTTAAAAGACAAACAGGAGCCGTTAGACTTATGAATATCTTGATAACCGGCTGTAATGGCCAACTCGGAAACGAGATGCAGCTGCTGGAAAAGGAGAATCTCCAGCATACCTATTATAATACTGATGTGCAAGAGCTGGATATTACTGACCAGCAGGCCATTGAACAGTTCGTGACAGAAAATCAGATAGATGGCATTGTGAACTGTGCCGCCTACACCGCTGTCGATAAGGCAGAAGATAATAAGGACTTCTGCAAAACGCTCAATACGGTGGCTCCTGCCTACTTGGCTGCAGCTGTAGAGAAACGTGGTGGCTGGATGATTCAGATCTCTACCGATTATGTGTTCGATGGAACGAAACATACGCCCTATGTTGAGACGGACACACCCTGTCCCGACAGTGTCTATGGCAGCACGAAACTGGACGGAGAAAAGAATGTCTTGGCATCGTGCAAGAATAGCATGATTATCCGCACGGCGTGGCTGTATTCTACCTTTGGCAATAACTTCGTTAAGACGATGATTCGCTTGGGTAAGGAGAAACCTGAGCTGGGTGTTATTTTTGACCAGATAGGTACGCCCACCTATGCTCGCGACCTGGCCATTTGTATCATGACAGCCATTAACAAGGGCATTGTGCCTGGCATCTACCACTTCTCGAATGAGGGTGTCATCTCATGGTACGACTTTACAAAAGCCATTCATCGTTTGGCAGGTATCACAACATGTCACGTCCGTCCGTTGCATACAGCCGAATACCCGACGCCAGCCCATCGTCCACACTATTCTGTGCTTGACAAGACGAAAATCAAACAAACCTATGGCATGGAGGTGCCTTATTGGGAAGAGAGTTTAAAAGATTGTATAGAGAAATTATGATTCAAGAGATAGAAAGAAGAAGAACATTTGCGATTATTTCGCACCCCGATGCCGGTAAAACGACGCTGACAGAAAAATTCCTGCTGTTTGGCGGACAGATACAAGTGGCAGGTGCAGTCAAGAGTAATAAGATTAAGAAGACTGCCACCTCCGACTGGATGGATATTGAGAAACAACGTGGTATCTCCGTATCAACCTCTGTTATGGAGTTTGACTATACGCCAGAAGGCTCTGACGTTGAGTATAAGGTTAATATTTTGGATACCCCAGGTCACCAGGACTTTGCCGAGGATACCTATCGAACACTGACGGCCGTCGATTCTGCTATCATCGTGGTGGATGGTGCCAAAGGTGTAGAGGCGCAGACCCGTAAATTGATGAACGTCTGCCGTATGCGTAACACCCCCGTCATTATCTTTATCAATAAAATGGACCGTGAGGGTCGTGATCCCTTCGACCTGCTTGATGAGTTGGAACAGGAACTTGAAATCAAGGTGCGCCCCCTCTCGTGGCCTATCAATCAGGGAGCAAAGTTCAAAGGTGTGTACAACATCTACGAGCAGCAGCTCAACCTCTTCACACCCGACAAGCAGCGCGTTACTGAGAAGGTTAGCGTTGAGCTCGATTCTGCTGAGCTCGATGAACGTGTCGGAGACCAGGATGCTGCCAAGCTCCGTGAGGACTTGGAGCTTGTAGATGGTGTTTATCCCGAGTTCAATGTTGATGACTACCGTGCAGCCATTGTGGCTCCGGTGTTCTTTGGTTCGGCTCTCAATAACTTCGGCGTTCAGGAACTGCTCGACTGCTTTGTTGAGATTGCCCCAAGCCCCAAGCCCACCAAGGCCGAGGAGCGTATGGTGGAGCCGGAAGAGAAGAAGTTTACGGGCTTTATCTTCAAGATAACAGCCAACATCGACCCCAACCACCGTTCGTGTATTGCCTTCTGTAAGGTGTGCTCAGGTAAGTTCCAGCGTAACCAGCCTTACCTGCATGTGCGTCAGGGAAAGACACTTCGTTTCTCTAGCCCTACGCAGTTCATGGCACAGCGTAAGAGTACTATTGATGAGGCGTGGCCGGGTGATATTGTCGGTCTGCCCGATACGGGCGGTCTTTTTAAGATTGGTGACACACTGACCGAGGGCGAGCAGCTTCATTTTCGTGGTCTGCCTTCGTTCTCCCCCGAGCTGTTTAAGTATATCGAGAACGATGACCCCATGAAGTCCAAGCAGTTGCAGAAGGGTATCGACCAGCTCATGGACGAGGGCGTTGCCCAGTTGTTTGTCAATCAGTTCAACAACCGTAAGATCATCGGCACCGTTGGCCAGCTGCAGTTTGAGGTCATTCAGTACCGTTTGGAGAATGAGTATAATGCCAAGTGCCGCTGGGAGCCCGTGCATCTTTATAAAGCTTGTTGGATTGAGAGCGACGATGATGCAGAACTTGACAACTTCAAGAAACGTAAGTATCAGTATATGGCCAAGGATAAGGAGGGACGTGATGTCTTCCTGGCAGACTCTGGTTATATGCTACAAATGGCACAGGAAGACTTTAAACACATTAAGTTCCACTTCACCAGCGAGTTCTGAACGGACTCGCTTTTTTGTTTTACATCAGCAGACGCTCGAGCATCGGAATTTCGATGCGTCCGCGGTGTAGGGTAAGCAAACCGTCTTTTTGCATCTTGTTCAGTTCCATCGAGACATCCAATCGACTGCAGTTCATTTCCTCTGCCAAGCGTTTCATCAGGATATGAAACATCTTGGGACCGGCAGGATAGAGAGTGTGCTGAATGAAGAAACGTATGAGTGCGGCTCGAAGCGTTTCTGTTGCGGGACGCCATGCGTGACGGGCAATACGCTGGGTCTCTGTTGCCATGAGGTTGAGCATGTTAAGGCGAAACACCAGTTGGGTGTCCAGTAGCAGCATGACTTCCTGTTTGTCAATGGTGATGAAGTGACAGGGACACAGGGCCTTGAATGACGATGTGTAACGTTGTTGAATGCCAAACAGACGTTCAGGCTGAATGATATAAGGTGCTGTGAGCTGTTCAATGACGCTGTACCCTCGGTCATTGGCAGCGGTCTGTGCCTCAAGTGTACCGTCAATAAGGAAGAATAGGTGTGTACAGGCATCGTCAGCAATCACCACTTTCTTGTCAGTAGCATACCTGACGAAGTCCATCTTCGTATGCGCCACCACCTGCATCAGTTCTGTGTGACTCATGCCCTGAAACAGTGGAAACTGTAACAGCTTGTCGTATATCTTCAGTTCGGGGCTCACTCTTCAATCTTGTCTTGTAGAGAAGGCGAGAACCATACAGCCAGTTCTCCCTTTTTGTCTGTATAGATGAAATAGACCATCAGTTCCTTGTGTTTCTCAAGCAGTTGCTTGGCACGCTCCATGCCCATAACCATAAACGATGTGGCATAGGCATCGGCTGTGGCACAATCTTTAGCCAGTACAGTGGCAGAGAGTAACGAGTGCTGCACAGGACGTCCTGTAGCCGGGTCAATGGTGTGGGCATATTTCTTGCCACCCTTATAGTAGAAGTTACGGTAGTTGCCGCTGGTGGCCATTGCTTTGTCCGTAACATTGAGTACCGTCTGGGTCTCCTGTTCTATGCCTAACGTATCGTCGGTTGGCTTTGTGACACCGATGCGCCAGGGCAGTCGGGTGGGGTTGATGCCCTTGGTAACGACCTCTCCACCAATCATGACCATGTAATTGATGATGCCTTTCTTCTCGAGATAGGCTGCTACGACATCACATCCGTAACCCTTGGCAATGGCTGAGCAGTCGAGCATGATGCGTGGGTCTGTTTTCTTGATGTGCCCGTCTTTCAGTTCAATCTTCTTAAAACCAATGAACTGACGAATAGAGTCAACTGCTGCCTGTGTCGGCATGTCACCGCTCTTGAAACCAAATCCCCAGGCATTGACCAGTGGCGCAACGGTGATGTCGAAGGCTCCGTTGGTCTCTTCTGATATGGCAAGGGCTTTGGTGATGACTTCCGTAAACATGGGGTTGGGCTGGTAGTCCTCATTACGGTTGACGTGTGAGATGGTTGATTGCTCGTTAAACATCGACAGGGCGCTGTCCACCATCAGCATCTGTGCTTCAATTTCCTCTTTCAGGTCGTCGGCATACTGATAGGTAATCTTGTAGTTAGTGCCGAAAATAAGCCCCTCGTTGGTATGGTAAGGCGTGTCCCGCTGGTTCTTGATGACCCACACGGTACCAGCTACCAGCAGCAGTAGGAAGGGAACTTGCCAGTAAAGGCGTTTCTTTTGTTTGTTGTCCATAGGTTTTTAGTCTTTTCTGTAGTTGTATAGTTCCTATATGTCAATAATCACGTTAAATGTGCCACCCAGACGGTCTTCTCCATAGATGCCGTAGCCTGGGATGTACCACGTCTGTCCAATGTCACCGTCCTTGTGGAACAGGCGGCGCTTGTAGCGTACGCTCCAGCCTAAGTGTAGCGGGCCGAATATCTTGGCGTCGATGCCAACGACTGCCTCCAGCCAGTGTTGGGAGCACTGCACGCCGTTAAGGTGGACACTCGCATCCCACATCCATATGGGGTCAACGAGGTTGGGACGCTCCACATCGACTTTGTAGGACGTGAATGCATAGCGCAGACCGCCATAGACGCGGTTGTCAGCATGTTTGTTCTTGGACAGGTTGAGGTCGGCTCCGATGCGGAAGTAGGGTGCCTCTGTCTTGTAGCGGATTTCGGTAGCTGCGTCATAGCTGTCAGCCTTTCCATAGCCAACCTCTACCGTTGGGAACCACTGGTCGTGTAGGTTCAGACGGAAGGCTCCTTCGTATTGTCCGTAGTCTCCCAGGTGCATCATGGCAGGACCTACCAAATCGACCGAAACCTGGAAACCGCGGAACAGGGGTATGCTGTCTTTTTCCAGCACAAAAATCTTCTGGGCATGTGCGCCGAGACACCCCATGAGCAGTAGCAAACTAACGCTCAGCCTTGAAATAAATGTGGAAATGTTCTGAAGATAGGTCATAGTTTACTGCTGTTTTTTTGATGACGATAGAGTCGATGATGTTGTGCGAGCCGAGCGTCACACCTGTGATGGCGTGGAAGTACGACATCTTACAATCCACAGATTCGAAGTGAGGTTGGTTTTCCTTCTTGACATATACCATGTCGCTGTGTATGCCGCTTGTGTCCCTGATCATAAAGAGCAGCGTGTCCTCGGGGGTGGTGTAACCGACGGACAACTGGAATGTCGTGGTGTTGAGGCTTCTGTTGAGCAGCGTGTCGGCTGTGCCGTTGTTGCGACGTGAAATGATGTACAGCGTGTCCTTCAGCGTGTCAGCCGTGCCGTCGCTCTTCTTGAGATTATACACCGTGGCCACCACGTTCTCCACGGGGCAGTCGATGCTTGAGCACGCAACGGCTAAGAGTAAAAAGGCAAACAGTAAAAACGGTAGCTTTTTCATATTGTCTTCTCAATCTGATAGTCATTACGTCCCTGCGACGAGCGGCTGATGAGGTCGCCCAGGAAACCTGTCAGGAACAGCTGCGTACCCATCATCATCATGGTCAGGGCGATGTAGAAGAAAGGAGAGTCGGTTACCAGTCGCATGGGAATGCCCTGCGACAGGGCCCACAACTTCTCAGCACCCAGCCAGAAGGCGGCAATGAAGCCGATGAAGAACACGATGGTGCCCAGGAATCCGAACACGTGCATGGGCTTCTTGCCGAACGTGCCCAGGAACCACAGCGTCATCAGGTCGAGGTAGCCGTTCACAAAACGGTTCCAGCCCATGAACTTCGACTTGCCGTACTGACGCTTCTGGTGGTGTACCACCTTCTCGCCAATCTTGTCGAAACCGGCATTCTTCGCCAGATAAGGGATGAAACGGTGCATCTCGCCAAACACCTCGATATTCTTTACCACGTCGCGGCGATAAGCCTTCAGACCACAGTTGAAGTCATGCAGGTTCCTGATGCCGCTCACCTTACGGGCTGTAGCATTAAAGAGCTTCGTGGGCAGCGTCTTCGACAGGGGGTCGTGGCGTTTCTGCTTGTAGCCGCTCACCAGGTCGTAGCCATCTACCTTAATCATCTTATACAACTCGGGAATCTCGTCGGGCGAGTCCTGCAGGTCGGCATCCATCGTGATGACCACGTCACCCTGAGCCTGCTCGAAACCACAATAGAGGGCAGGGCTCTTGCCATAGTTGCGACGGAACTTAATGCCTTTCACGTTGTTAGACTTCTTTGCCAGCTCTTCTATCACGTCCCATGAGTGGTCGGTAGAACCGTCGTTGACGAAGATAACCTCGAACGAAAAGCCGTTCCCGTTCATCACACGCTCAATCCAGCTGTAGAGTTCAGGCAGCGATTCGTCTTCATTATATAAAGGTATTACAACTGAAATGTCCATATCTGATTTTTTACCTTTTGTTTTTACTTAATTGACCTTTTCCACGTTTTTCCGTTGCATCAGCGCAGCGATAGGTACTCCAAGGAAGAACCCCGCCATGATAATAAGGGTCAGCACGTTCAGCGAGAAGTCAATGGGACGCATGGCTCTCATCTCGTTCAGTCCCTGAGTCATCATGTCCCTGAGTCCCATTTGTATGCTCTCCGGTGTGTTGGCAATCTCTGTGAACTTCGCCAGCAGGAATCCATGATCCAAGTAGGTAAAGTAAGCATATTGAGCCAGGGCGAAAAGCAGTCCGGAATAGAAGAATGCCAAGATGATGTAGGCATAGCCACGGGCAAAGGTGATGACGCCATCACGTGCCTGGTCGCGGAACTTCTTAAGACGCTTGGCTGCATAGAAAGGTGACACAAACAGCAATATCAGGCTCAGCGTACCCAGTATGGGGTTCTCCATTCCTTTTATATATAAGGCAAAACTGCCAATCCACAAAAGAAAGAGCAGCGCTCCGTCAATACGGGCAAAGGCCTTCAACTGTACATATTCTTCTGGGGTCATATTGTCTTTTTATGATTTCTGGCTGCAAAATTACAAAGAATAATTCATAAAACGGCAATTAAGCAATATAATTTGGCATCGAAATGTTAAAAACGAATAATTCTTCATCCGTCATACCGCTCTCTGCACTTTTTTTATTACCTTTGCAGTCGCTAAGAAAAAACGGGCAGTCCTGTACGGCCAGCTCCCTCGGAATCCCCCAGGATGGGAACATAGCAAGGGTACTTGGTTGTAGCGGCGCGATACAGCAAGCTGCCCACCCGCCTCTTTAGCTCAGTTGGCCAGAGCACGTGATTTGTAATCTCGGGGTCGTTGGTTCGAATCCGACAAGAGGCTCAAGGATAGGCGAAAGCCAATTGAGTTGTAAGGCTCAAGGATAGGCGAAAGCCAATTGAGTTGTAAGGCTCAAGGATAGGCGAAA
>CAMVQS010000044.1 GCA_947169685.1 uncultured Prevotella sp.
TTTGTAAATGTTTGCCAGCTCTTCATAGCTGTTGTTCCCTGTCAAATAAACGCGGACAATTTCATAACGTAATGACTTGGGGTACTGAGTTCTTACATTTCTCATAATTAACACATTTATTAAGTTTCTAAATGTGTCAACCTATATCAGTATAAGACAAATCGCAGCTTCACAAACAAAAATAAAACAAAAAGTTGCTCTTTTGTTTTGTATTGTGCTCACTTATTCGTATCTTTGTCAACGGAAAGAAAACTTAAAAACATTTACTACGAATATGGACGAACAGCATCATACGCAAAGGTGATGTAATCATAGCCAAGAACTATCTCCAGAACGACGAGATAGATTCTCTGAACCGCCTCGTTGATATCTTCATTACCAGTGCAGAAGAACGTGTGAAGGGGCGTAGAGACCTGACGCTCGACTATTGGCGCAAGAACGTTGACAACCTGCTCACTTTTCAAGAGAAAGACATCCTGCAAGGTAAAGGCTCTATATCTAATACTGAAGCAGAAGAGAAAGTTCGTAGCATATACGACACTTTCAATGCCAAACGCAAACAGTTTGATGCCCAGATGGCCGATGCCGAGGACTTCAAGATGCTGGAAGACTTGGAGAAGAGCATCATAGAGAAACAGAAGGGGAACTGATAAACGATAAAGCCTATGGGCTGAGAGGAATAAAGAATTTAAACCATACATTGAACAATATTTCCCGATATTCTTTGTGAGTATCGGGATTTTTTTGTATTCAGACTTAATCAAGGACTTTTTACTTGCCAACAAACAAAAAGTTGGCTTTTTATTTTGTTTGTTAAGAAAAAAGCTTTATCTTTGCAATTGCAAACTCACGCTGTAACAACATAAAATTGTTGGAGTGGCTATAGGGAGGGAGCACTACATTTTGAGAAGTGTTTGCTGAACGCTTTGTCATTTGGTCTCATTGAATGTCGGAAACTCAATAACCCAAATCAAAGACATTGCAGAGGTAGATACTACGGGGGGTATAATTCAATCCCTTGGGCGTGCCGAGGCTCTTTAGCCTCAAGCACGCTTTTGGGGGACATGTAATATACTACGGCGTGGGTGTCAAATCTGTTTGTTATTTGTGAGGTATCCGACAACCTAATGAGACGACGAGCAGAAGTTAGATACCCCGCTTTTCTTTTTGTAGTAAAGTAAGAAAATTTACCAACCTGTCTCTGGGTGTCTGTCAGGTACAGCTTCTATAAAATTATGAAGAAGTTATTTATCAGTTTCGTTCTGTGCTTAATGGCAACTGCTACATTCGCACAGACAGAAGTAACGGTAAAAGCAGGCACACTGGTTCCGTTGCAAGTTGTTAACTACACAAAAGCCGCAGATGTAAGTGTGGGCCAAAAAGTTCTATTTAGGGTCTCTCGCGACATCAACATTGATGGCGTAACGGCTATTCCTTATGGGACAACTGTAAATGGTACAGTTTATGAAGCCAAGAAATCTTCTTGGTGGGGAACAAAGGGTCGCTTGGGCATCAGAGTAACAGAATTGTACACTCCTAATGGCGAGATGATTCCTTTGCAGAATGGAGACCTCTATGTAACTGGTAAGAACCGCACAGCATTATCTGTGATTCTTTTCTGTTTTGTTACCATGCCAGCATGTTTTATCTGTGGTTCAAAAGCTGAGGTGCAACCAGGCTATGAAATTCAAGCTAATGTAGCAGCAAATACGGTGATTAAAGTAAACTAATTCTTTGAATAATACACACTGGAAATACTACTTATGTAAATATAAACAACTCCTCCCACCATTCCACATTGTTTGTGAATGGCGGGGGGTGTTTTATAATGCTTGAGGTAAACTGACGGCTTCCTGATTTAGAGCTTCATCTCATTAAACATAGCCAATTCAGCCTCAAACAGGCGGATGATCTCTTCAAGATGTGGATTGTTTCGCTGCACGATAAATGCGATGTATTCTGTGCGAGGTTTGCCATTGATTACCTCTCCCCTTCACTTCAGAGTGCACACTGGCGCTCGGCTTTGCCGCTTTATACCTTTAGGTCAAAGAACCGAACCTACTGTGCACCTTCGTCCGGTTTTCACTACCTTTGACCTAACGGTCGAAGATTCTTTCGTTCGACAATAAAAATAAATCGAAATTTATTTTGTATTGTGCTCACTTAATCGTACCTTTGTAGTCTTCAAAAGTTAATTGAATATTTTAAAGAGAAAGGAGAGAAAGCCTATGGCGTATTCTACACCCTACGATTATAACGAAGATTCTATTTTGAAGCTGGACGAGAAGTTCAGCGAGGTCTCTAATGACCGTTTCTTTTATTGTATTCAGGATCAGCAGAACTGGACTATTGAAAAGGTCAACAATGTTATTTGCCAGTTGCGTACAAGCCACCAATATACCTTGAGGGAACTGGACCGTCTGGAAGAGCTGGACGAGACGTTCAACAAGCATCACTACACGAACCACCGCAAGTATGTTACCACAGCCCAGGAGGTGGTAAGCAAGATGCGTTGCACGCTCAGCGGACTTAAGAAAGTGGTGACGGAGTTCCGCAACAAAGGCAAGAACAAGAAAGACACTACGCTGATGGATGACACTGCGCTATATACCGGTCCCTATATGCAGAATGCCTTTGGTATGGAGACTTATGTCGGCACGTGTGTTCAAGACCTTCAGAATGAACTTAACTCGTTTCTGGCCGATGCTGAGAAATGTGTTGACAAGGCAATGAAGATGATTTCAGACGAAACGGCCATCTCTCAAAACCCGGAACTGGCCTACACCTTGTACCAGAATGACTATACTCACTCCGTTTCCGACAACCACACGCTGATAAAAATGATTGACAACCAGCGCCCGGACTTGGAGAACGACTTTGTCAAGGCGTTGGAGGAAGCAGAGGATGCAAAGAAGCTTATAGCCAAATTGTTTCACGCCTTCAACCGCGACAGGTTCAACTACAACAGCGCTTGCGTCGCCATTCACGAAGGACACAAGGTGGATTTGACGAGAGAGGAGTCGCTGATTTGGGGTCGTGAAAACGAAGAGAAGGTCAAGCGTCTGCGCCTGCTGTTGGATCATATTCGGGAGTTCATCGAGGCCAATCTGATGGACGATGTCATTGGCTGGGAAGGTATGTTGAAGGGCTATTTCGTCATGCGCCTTCTTTTCTGGTGCGGGTGGAAAGGCACCAAGAACGATGCTATGCTGAACTATATCACCAAACGTTGTGATGGGGTTGTCGGTGTGGTCAAGATGGGTGCCGTATTGTCAGAGAAGAGAAAACTGGCAAGGCTTCTCAATAGCGAAAACGAGAACCAACAAAAGACCTTCAACAGGGTGATTGATGCATTTATTGATGGTCTTATCCAGAAAGGGCAATCAACAGACAACTGATTTTTTGACTTTTTTCTTACTTGTAGAGGCTGGCTCTTCATGAGTTGGTCTGCTGTTTTGCCCCCTTTTTTACTACAAAAGTTCAAAACACATGACATAGTTTTAACCCCCAAGAAGCCGCAAAGGGTCAAAACTCGTGGGATTGTTGTCCTCATGATGATTGAAAGGGGTTAAAACGTGGTTGAAGGGGTCAAAAAACACGTCCCGAAAGGGCTTCCCGCTTGTTTACACAAAGCCAAAAAATCTTCTGTTTTTCCCATTTTTTTGTTATATTTTTGCATCGGATTTCCAAGGGAACAAAGTCCCAGCGTGACTCCCGCCAGTCTCGGTAAGCATCTGGCCGTAAAGACTGGAACGCTACAGATGTTCATAAATAATAACAATAAAATGAACAAGACTATTTCATTAACTGGCATGGGTGCCATTACACCCAACGAGAGTGGTAACGGTATGCTGTTTGAGTTCTGGGCAGACGACCCTGAAGGACAGCAGGTGGAGACGATGAAGGCGACTGGCACAGCACAGCTGATGCGCAGCGGTTCGTTCTTCTTCGTTCCAAACAAGAAGCGCGTCCGCAACAACTTGCTGCTCATCCGAAAGGCAAAGCACGGCCGTCTGAGCGGCACAAGGGACAAGGCCTACCAGCTGACCTTGAAGGTGTTTGCCACCGAGGGCATCGACTGGCAGAAGGCTTTTGTCACGGAGCCCGTCGAGGTGATGACCGACCTAATGGGACCTGAGCGTATGCGCGAGATCCTGAAGGAGATGTTGAACCGACTGAACGTTGAGGACTATGGAGAATAGATCGTTCGAAGTGTCGTACTTCAACCCGCCCATCACGAACAAGGTGCCGTCTCGGACGGCATCCTTGGGCGAGGTGGCAAGGGTGGTCAGGAGCGGTATGCTGGCGCTGGAGACACAGCAGCTGCGCGGTATCAGCGACAAGGCGGAGGCTCGTAGCTACAAGGGCAGAAACTTCCCTTACGTCACTCCGGCAGGCGTGTTCTCGTACTGTAACGACCAGTCGATGGTGAGGCATTCGAAATTGCTGTGCATCGACCTTGACCACTTGAAGGAGGTCAGCAGGACGAAGCAGCTGCTCATTGACGACCGGCACTTCTCGACGCCCTTTGCCTTCCGCTCTCCCTCAGGCGACGGCTTGAAGTGGTTTCTCAGGATTGACCTCAGCGTGTGTGACCACCAGACGTGGTTCCAGGCTGTAAGAAACTATCTGCTGGATACCTACAAGGACCTGACAGGGGAGAACGTGGATGCGCACGTCGGGAACCTCTCACGGGCGTGTTTCCTATGCTATGACCCTGACGCTTATGTCAACCTCGACTGCGGGGAGCCAAAGATGGCCTTCGACCCTAAAGAGTGGGCAGGGAAGTCGGCCAGCGTCAGGAAGCCTGCCGTCAGCGTGAACACTCAGCCCTGTGCCTGCCAGACGCTTTCCCCTACGGAGGAGCTGGCCAAGGCCAAGGCGGTTACCTATGCGCTGATGCGTCGCGGAGCCAGCATTGCCGAGTCGTATGGCGACTACGTGAAGCTGGGCTTCAGCCTTGCCAACGGGTTGGGCAGCGAGGGCCGACATCTCTTCCACCTACTATGCAGCCAGAGCGCGAAGTACAATCAGGAGGATTGCGAGGCTAAGTGGAACGAGTGTCTCAGCAAGAGCGACGGACGTACCACCATTGCCACCTTCTACCACATGGCGAAGATGGCGGGTGTGGAACTGAAGGATTTTACAAACAGAGATTATTAACTTTTAAAAATTTTTATCTTATGACTAAAAAGACAACAGATAAGAAGAAGGCTGCTCCCAAGAAGAAGCAGCAAGTGAAGAACCCCAAGACGGCCTACAAGCCCCCGACGTGGGCAGAGGTGTTTGCCGGCAACCAGCTGCCACCGCTGCCACAGACGCTGCCCAAGATGATTGACGTGACCATATCGCAGACTCCCGACCTGCTGAAGGGTACGGTGGCGCAGGTGGTGCCCGTAGCTTACTCCATCTACCCGCGAGGGCTGTCGTTTATCTACATCGACAAGCGTAAGCGCGAGCTGCGCATGAACTGCCTGCTCGTGGCGAAGGAGGGCGGCGGCAAGGAGTGCATCACACTACCCATCAAGCACATTCTGGCCGACGTGCGCCAGCGTGACCGTGTGAACCGCAAGCGCCTCAAGGAGTTCAACGAGCGGTATAACCGTACCCGCTCGGACGACGAGAAGCCAGAAAGACCTGCTAATCTGGACATCCAGTGGCTCTTTGCCGACATCACCCGTCCGCGTCTGAACCAGGCGATGGAGGACGCTCAGGGTGCTTTTCTCTTCCTGAAACTCAACGAGCTGGAGGACTGGGACAAGGTGGAAGGCTCGAAGGGCAAGGCCAACTCGTTCAGCGTGATGAAGATTGTGGATGACGAGGATAACGACTTCGGTCAGGACCGCGTAGGAGCGCAGTCGGTGAATGCCGACGGGTGCTTGCGACTGAACTGGGTTGCCGACACCACAGAGCCGAAGCTGAAGAAATACTTCCGGCATATTCACGGCGAGGGTCCCGTTTCGCGCATTACGCTGGGCGGTATTCCCGAGGTTGAGATAGGGGCGAAGATTCCCGTCTTCGGCAGCTACGACAAGAAGTACGACGACAGCATCCAGCCTTTCATCGAGAACCTGAAAGCCGCCAAGGGTGTCGTTACCTGCAAACAGGCAGAGAGGATGGTGGAGAAGCTGAAGGCCGAGATTGACGAGTTCAGCATGCTGACGCAGGACCGCATCCTTGACTCGCTGTCGCACCGTGCGCTGGTGGCTGTCTTCCGCAAGGCCTGTCTGATTTATGTGGCCAACGGAATGGTGTGGGAAAAGGAAATAGAGGCCTACTGTCGCTGGTCGATGCAGACGGACCTGTTCTTGAAGTACAGACTGTTTGCTGAAGACATCAGCAAGGCCACCGAGTGTCTCGACGACAAGCCAGGCCCCAAGGCCATCCTCACTATCGTGGAGACCAACGAAGAGGGCGTGTTCACCCTCGAAGCCCTGAAGACCGCCTACGAGAAGGTGGGTAAGGAACCTGACGAGAAGCGTATCAGGAATGCCCTGAACCAGTGGCGCTGTCGTGGCTACATCGTGACAATGACAAATGACAGTTACAAAAAGACACGGTAGTCCCCGACCGTCCTAACAACAACATCCCCCGCCATTCCTTGTAATTATCTGGAGTGGCGGGGTTTCCCTATAGACTTGTCACAAAGAAAAATCCCCGTCGGCGGGACAGGGATTCAGTATCTAAATAAGTAGTTGCTCAATTAGGGCAGGCTGATAGCCTCAGACGGACAAACATCTGCGCATGTGCCACACTCGGTGCACATATCGGGGTTAATTGAATACTTATCGCCCTCAGAGATTGCTCCAGCGGGGCATTCATCGATACAAGTACCGCAAGCGATACAATCATCACCAATAACGTAAGCCATAATTCCAATAATTTAAATTAATACTCAAAAATAGTGATGCAAAGGTAATGATTATTTCCGAATAATACCTAATTTGGGGGAGTTTTTTTATTAATTTATACTTCGTCGAAATAAAAAATGATATAATAAGCTGACGGTTTTCACGTTATAGATAATGAATATGAAACGACTTCTATTTAGTCTCGCCATGCTGGTTGTCACGCTGACAGCCGTAGCTCAGGAGCGTAAGCCGATGAACAAACCTTACATCGACCTGCGCCCGCTGCACTTTGGCATTCTGGTGGGAACGAACTTCCAGGACGTGGAGCTGGACAACGTGGGACCGCAGCTGGTGACGCTTGACGACGGCACAGTGGTGGAACAGACCATTGTGGTGGATGCGGACAAGTGGAATCCGGGCTTCACGGTGGGTGTGCTGGCGGAGGGACGCCTCAGCAACCATTTCGCCCTGCGTTTTGCGCCTACCATGCACTTTGGCGCGAAGCATCTGGTGTTCCACAACCTGACGGACCTCGATCAGGAGGGAAAGCCTCGTGTGTCAACGCAGGACATGAAGAACACGTACCTCTCGCTGCCTCTTGATGTGAAGTTCAGCGCACAGCGTTTCAACAACTACCGTCCTTACGTGATTGCGGGCATCAATCCGATGATTAACCTGACGAGGAACGACCAGGACTTTCTGCAGCTGAAGCGTTACGACGTGATGCTGGAGGTGGGACTGGGCTGCGATTTCTACCTGCCGTTCTTCAAACTGAACCCCGAGCTGAAGTTCTGCTACAGCCTGATGAACAGTCTGGACACAAAACATGCGGACGAGCTCCGCGACGCTAACCTGCGCGTCTATGCGAATGCCGTCCGCAGTGCACACACCAAGATGATTGTCTTGACGTTCTATTTCGAGTAGTCTTACTTCAGGTTCACCACCATCTTTCCGATGAAGATGCCGTGTTTGCCGTTCTGGTCAACAGGCACGAGCTTGCCGTCCATGTTGGCAACGTACTCGAGGTTCTCCAGATAGGTATGGGAATGGCCTCCGAGCACGAGGTCGATGTTACGCGAACCCTTGATCATGTACTGGTCGTCATTGCCGCCGCTGTTCCAGCCTAAGTGGGAGATGCAGATGACCATGTCGCACTTCTTGTCCTTCTTGAGCATGGTGGCAGTCTCGAGGGCTACCTGTGCGGGGTCGAGGTACTTCACGCCTGGGCAGTTCTTGTCGCTGACCAGACCCTTCAGTTTGGGAGACAGGGCAAAGACGCCAATCTTCACGCCCTTGCGTTTCAGGATGATGTAGGGCTTGACGACATCCTCGCACACGGTACCGGTAAAGTCGTAGTTGGTGCAGAGTATGGGGAAGTTGGCCATCTTGAAGATGCGTGCCATGTTGTCCAGTCCGAAGTCGAACTCGTGGTTGCCGATGGTTGAGGCGTCGATGCCCATCATGTTCATCAGTCCTATCTCAACGTCGCCCTTGAACATGGTGTAGTAGCCGGAGCCCTGCGAGAAGTCACCGCTGTCGAAATACAGCAGGTCGGGGTCTTTCTCACGTTCAGCCTTCAGCATGGCTATGCGGCGTATGAATCCGCCATTGCCTGCCTTGACAGGGTCTTCCAGGTTGGCGTTCAACGGCAGAATGGTGCTGTGGGTATCGTTGGTATGCAGGATGGTCAACTGCTTTTGCGCTGAGGCACTCAGTGGTAACAGTGCAAAAAGGATTACGATGATATAGTTGTTTGTCTTCATAGTCTTTACTCCTTTACGGTTATACGTCCTTCTATCTGAGCATCTACCACCTTGCCTTCTTTCTCCATAGCGCGGAAATAGTCCATGATGATGAAGCGGGTGTTGTTGGAAGCCTCCTTGGGGGCGTTGATGTCGCGGCTCTTGGCAAACGTTGTCATCTGGTCGGTACCACCCAGCAGGTAGTCGATGGTGGCGTAGCGATAGTCCTTCTGCGGGTCGATGTCCTCACCGTTCAGCTTGATGCTGAGCAACTTGCCGTCCTTGGTAATCTCCATGCGGACGGCACCGCTGACACCCTCGCCGCCACGCTTGGCAATCTGGCCGAAGAGCTCCAGCAGTTCGGCTCCGCTCAGGGTGGCAAAGGCAATCTTGTTCTCAAACGGTGCAACGTCGAGCACATCGCCGTAGGTCACAGCACCTCGTGTGAGGTCGGCGCGGATGCCACCCATGTTATAGATGGCAAACACGGGCTGTTCGTTGTACTTGGGGGCTGCCCACATCAGGATGTCGGGCAAGAGGTTTGACAGTTCACTCTCAGGGCGGTGGGGCGTCATGTTGCGTGCCACGTGGCCCACAATGGGTCCGAGGACGCTGTCAACGTCGTGCTTGAACGGAGCGAGGAACTGCATTGGTTCGTCATTGTTCGCAGCGTCCCAGCGGCTGTCGATGAAGATGCGCGAACGCTCCACGCTCACCACTTCGTAATGGTGGCGGCAGGCAGTGATGGTCATCAGCGTAGCGGCGGTGACCGCAAACATCATGGCTTTCTTCATATCGTTTAAAGTTAGGGTTTTGCTAATCATGCATGCAGGCTCAGAATGAAGCGAGTGCCCTTGGTGAACTCAGGGTCAATCTCGAGGTCACCTTTCATCTTCTGTGCCATCTGCTTACAGATGGGCAGTCCGAGGCCGTCGCCTGTGGTGAGGTCTCTGATTTCGAGGAACGGCTTGAAGACATCGTCGCGTTTCTCTTCGGGTATTCCGCAGCCTGTGTCAGACACCAGGAACTGCTGTGAGTGTGCGCTGCGCTTCTTGAAGTCGATGGTGATGGTTCCACCCTCCGGCGTGTAGAGGGCTGCATTGTAGAGCAGGTGGCGCAGGATGTGAGTGACGTATTCCCTGTTGATGGTTGCTGTCATCTTGGGAGCGTTGATCTTCAGGTTGACACCGTTCTTCACCTTGTCGCGAATCTCGTCGATGAGGCTTTCGCAGAGGGACTGTATCTGAACGTCCTCCACATCCACGTCCTCGTCGGAGTTCTGCAGCTCAGAGAGTGTCTGGATGTGGCTGGAGAAGTCCATGAGGGCCTTGACCTCGGGCTTGCTGCTGTCAAGTTTCTGGAGTGTGGGGTCAAGCTGTGCAGAGATGTTGCTGATGAACTTGGCTTTCAGCGCATCGTTCTCCTTGGCCAGCTGGATGGCTTTCTTCTGCTTGCGGGTGAGCACCATGTAACGCATCAGGACAATGGCTCCAAAGACAAGGACTGCTGCCAATGCGACGGCAAGGATGGTAAGTCCGGTAATGATGACGCTACGTGCTGTGAGCGAACTGTCTTTCTCCTCAATGGATGCCTCGTTGTCGGCTATCTGCTTCTTCAGGGCACCTATCTCGTCGGCTCTCTTCAGCTCGTTCACGGAGTCCTTCCACACGATGTAGTTGCTGTACGACTGTGCCACGAAGGTGGCGTTGTTGCTCCTGCGGCCATTGGCAATGAGCGTCTGATAAACCTCATCGACCTTGTCGTATTCCCTGTCGGCAGTCAGCTTGGCGGCCATTTCCCTGAATACGGCATTGCCTTCGTCATTATGTCCGAAAGAGTAGAAATAAAGTGCCTTGTTATAGAGCAGGTCGTTCTTAATCTTCTCGTCACCAGCCCTGTTTGCCAACACTTCCATGTTGTTCATCTGCTCCTTGGCCTTGTCGCTCTTTCTGATCTTGATGTACATCTGCAGACGTTCTTTGGTAGTCGTATATAACAAAGCGGTCTTCGTAGTTGCCGACTCCTGACTGCTGTTGATGGTCTGCTCCACGCGACGCAGGAACTCGAAGGCTTCTTTGTACAGATTGTCTTTGTAATATAGTTGCGTTACCTTTACGCCATTCTCCACCGCTTCCTTGGTCTGTCCCTTGTTGGCACAGTTGTTGAAGGCATGGATGAACGCCGAACGGCTGCCAGGAGCGGCAGCGGTAACCCCGGGTTTTTCTGTTTCTGTGCGTGTCTGCTGGTCACTTTTCTGAACTTCCTGTGCGCTTACAACGAAGCAGAAGAAGAACATGCTCAATAGAAAAAATAGTCCTTTTTTGTTCATAGTAAAAACAATTATTATTCTTTTTATTATGCAAAGATAGGCTTTTTTTTGTTCTCTTCCAAATATTGACCCGTTTTTTTTTATTCGTAACCGATGCTTGATTTATATTATAAAATAGGTGTAAGCGAAAAAAAATGGGTAAACATGTTGTATTATCCACACTTTTTTATTACCTTTGCAACCCATTTCATGAATTTATAACGTTATAATTTTATATGGCTGATACAAAGAAAATCAAGACTGCACTTGTTTCCGTGTTTCATAAGGACGGACTGGACGAGTTGCTGAAGAAACTGAACGAGGAGGGCGTGAAGCTTCTCTCGACAGGTGGAACACAGAGTTTTATTGAGTCGCTGGGCTATGAGTGCCAGAAGGTGGAGGACGTAACAACGTATCCTTCTATCCTGGGCGGGCGTGTGAAGACGCTGCATCCCAAAGTGTTTGGTGGCATCCTGGGGCGCCGCGACAACGATGGTGACCGTCAGCAGATGGCCCAGTACGAGATTCCCGAGATTGACCTCGTCATCGTTGACCTCTATCCTTTCGAGCAGACCGTAGCAAGCGGTGCCGCTGAGGAGGACATCATCGAGAAGATTGACATTGGCGGCATTTCACTGATCCGTGCTGCTGCCAAGAACTTCAACGACGTGGTCATTGTGCCTTCAAAAGCTGAATACAGCGTGCTGCTGGACATCCTGAACAAGCAGGGTGCCGAAACCACCAAGGAACAGCGCCGCATGCTGGCTACACGTGCCTTCGGTGTCAGCTCACACTATGACACCGCCATCCATGCATGGTTTGAGAAATAAGATTGAAAATTGTAAATTGTCAAATTGTAAGTAAGAATGGGATTTTTTAGTTTTGTCCAGGAGATTGCTATGGACCTGGGAACGGCCAATACCATCATTATCAGTGATGATAAGATTGTGGTGGACGAGCCCTCAGTAGTAGCCCTTGACCGCCGTACCGACAAGATGATTGCCGTAGGTGAGAGGGCAAAGATGATGTATGAAAAGACGCACGACAACATTCGCACAATCCGTCCTTTGCGCGACGGTGTGATTGCTGACTTCTCGGCTTGTGAGCAGATGATGCGCGGACTGATTAAGATGGTACATACCGGTCACCGTCTCTTCTCGCCGTCACTGCGTATGGTGATTGGCGTACCTTCGGGCTCTACCGAAGTGGAGCTGCGTGCTGTTCGCGACTCTGCCGAACATGCTGACGGCCGTGATGTATATCTGATTTTTGAGCCGATGGCTGCTGCTGTAGGTATCGGTATTGACGTGGAGGCGCCCGAGGGCAACATGGTGGTTGACATCGGTGGTGGTACGACAGAGATTGCTGTCATCTCGCTGGGAGGTATTGTCAGCAACAACTCCATCAAGGTGGCAGGCGACGACCTGACAGCCGACATTCAGGAGTACATGAGCCGCCAGCACAACGTCAAGGTCAGTGAGCGCATGGCCGAGCGCATTAAGATTGCCGTTGGTTCAGCCCTGACCGACCTGGGTGATGACGCTCCAGAGGACTTCATCGTTCACGGCCCGAACCGTATCACGGCTCTGCCTATGGAGGTTCCCGTATGCTATCAGGAGATTGCACACTGCCTGGACAAAACGGTGGCTCGCGTTGAGACCGCTGTGCTGTCTGCACTGGAGAACACGCCTCCCGAGCTGTATGCCGACATCGTGAAGAACGGTATCTGGCTGACTGGTGGCGGTGCTCTGCTGCGTGGTCTTGACAAGCGTCTGACGGACAAGATAAACATTCAGTTCCACATTGCCGAGGATCCGTTGCACTGTGTGGCTAAAGGTGCTGGCATTGCGCTGAAGAATGTTGACCGTTTCACCTTCCTGATGCGTTAAGGCTGAATGCGCAACCTGCTCGAGTTCCTGGTTAAGTATTATCACTGGTTGCTCTTCGTCGTACTCGAAGTCATCAGTGTGGTATTGCTGTTCCAATACAACAGCTATCAGGGTAGCGTGTGGTTCTCGTCTGCCAATGCAGTGGTGGGAAAGGCTTACGAGACACGTGCCTCGGTGGAGTCGTTCCTCTCGCTGAAAAAGGTCAACGAGGAGCTCACGCTACGCAATTTCTATCTCGAGCGACAGGTAAACGAGTTAGCCCAGGCCTATGGTGACCTGACGAAAGACACCACTGTGCTGGAGCGTAATGGTTTGCAGTTTCTGAGTAAGTACAAGGTAATTCCCGCCAAGGTGGTATATAACAGCGTGAACCAGATGGACAACCTGATAACCATTGACAAAGGCAGCAAGGACGGTGTGGCCGTCGATATGGGTGTGGCCAGTGGCAGTGGTGTCGTAGGTGTGGTCTATCAGGTGAGTGACCACTATGCTGTGGTGATTTCAGCCCTGAACAGAAGTTCTTCACGTATCAGCTGTGTCATCCGCGGGCGTGGCTATTTCGGTTATCTGCATTGGACGGGTGGCGATGCCAGTCGTGCCTATGTGGAGGATATTCCCCGACACGCACAGTTCCATAGAGGCGAGTGGGTGGTGACGAGCGGATACTCGTCCATCTTCCCTGCAGGTGTCATGGTGGGACAGATTGAAAAGGTGTTTAACTCGCCTGACGGTCTTTCTTATCGTCTGCAGGTGAAACTGGCTACCGACTTCGGTAATCTGCGTGATGTGTGTGTGATTAACGACAACAGCGTCCTGGAGCAGTCGCAGCTCTTGCGTGCCGCCCAGGACTCTCTGAGAGCAAAAC
The DNA here is from genome assembly GCA_947169685.1 of uncultured Prevotella sp. Taxonomy (GTDB): domain Bacteria; phylum Bacteroidota; class Bacteroidia; order Bacteroidales; family Bacteroidaceae; genus Prevotella. Next base: position 13,656 of record CAMVQS010000044.1, read on the forward strand.
AAAACCAGTAGAACAATGACGATAGACTCCTTTAGACGGCTGATACTGTTTGTGGTGCTTTGCATGGTACAGGCGCTCGTGCTGAACCGCGTCCACCTGTTCAACTATGCTATTCCCTTGTTCTACGTGTATTTTGTGCTGTCCTTTCCACGTAACTACCCTAAGTGGGCCCTGTTGTTATGGTGTTTTGCTATGGGACTGGTCAATGACACGTTTGCCAATACCGCTGGTGTGGGCTGTGCCTCTATGACGCTGATTGCCGTGCTGCAACCATATTGGTTGGAACTCTTTGTTCCTCGTGATGCAGCGGAAGATTTCAAACCGTCATTGTTCTCTATGGGCTACGGAAAATACATCGCTTATGCATCTCCGCTTCTTTTGCTTTATTGCCTCGTGTTCTTTGCCTTGGAAGCCTTTACCTTCTTCAATTGGATTCAGTGGATTATCGGTTCTGTCTCCAGTGCTGCGCTGACGCTTGTGCTGATATTGACCATTGAGCATTTCAAGAAAAGACAGAAAGTAGATTCTCTGAACAAGTAACGAGAGATGAAGAACTTGGAGTTGGATAATCGACGCTATGTGATAGGTGGTGTGGCTATTTTTATTGTGGTAGTCTATATTATCCGTCTCTTCACGCTACAGATTACCAGCGACGACTACAAGAAAAGTGCTGACTCGAATGCTTTCCTGAAGAAGATTGAATATCCCTCGCGTGGTGTCATCAAGGATCGCAACGGCAAGCTGATGGTTTATAATCAGCCTGCCTACGATGTGATGGTGGTGATGAACGAGGTGGGAGACCATTTGGATACGCTGGAGCTGTGCGATGCGTTGAACATCACCAAGGAGGATTTCATCCACCGCGTGAACACCATGAAGGACCGCAACAAGAATCCTGGCTATTCACGTTTCACCCAGCAGATGCTTATCAGTCAACTGTCGGATAAGGACTTCAGCCTGTTTCAGGAGAAGATGTTCCGCTTTCCTGGTTTCTACGTGCAGCGCCGCAGCATCCGACAGTATAATTATCCTTATGCCGCCCATGTGTTAGGTGACGTAGCTGAGGTGTCTCCTGCCGACATTGAGGAAGACGACTACTACATCCCTGGTGACTATATCGGCAAGCTGGGCGTGGAGCGCAGCTACGAGAAGCAGTTGCGTGGCGAGAAAGGTATTCAGATTCTGTTGCGTGATGCTCACGGACGTATCAAGGGACGTTACCAGAACGGTGCCCTCGACCGACGTCCTGTGCCAGGCAAGAATCTGACGCTGGCCATTGATCTGGAGCTGCAGGCTTTGGGCGAACGGCTCATGGAAGGAAAGATTGGCGGCATCGTTGCCATTGACCCCAAGACGGGCGAGATACTGTGTATGGTATCGTCACCCAGCTACGACCCTCGCCTGATGGTTGGCCGTCAGCGGTCGAAGAATCATGCCCTTTTGAGCAAAGATGCTTGGAAACCCCTGCTCAACCGTAGTATTATGGGACAATATCCTCCAGGCTCTACGTTCAAGACTACACAGGGCCTGACCTTTATGACCGAGGGTATCATCCATCCCACGCAGACGGCCTATCCCTGCTACCGCGGTTTTGTCTTCAAGGGATTACGTGTGGGTTGTCACGGTCACGGCTCCCCCTTGTCTTTGGTGCCTGCCCTTTCCACCTCTTGCAACGGTTACTTCTGTTGGGGACTCTATTACATGATAGGCAACCGCAAATATGGCTCCGTACAGAATGCCATGAACAAGTGGCGCGACTATCTGGTGAGCATGGGCTTCGGCTATAAGCTTGGCGTGGATCTGCCTGGCGAAAAACGTGGACTGATTCCCAATGCCGCCTTCTACGATAAGGCCTATAAGGGTTCTTGGAACGGACTGACCATCATCTCCATCGCCATCGGACAGGGTGAGGTGAATGCTACGCCGTTGCAGATTGCCAATCTGGGTGCGACCATTGCCAATCGCGGCTATTTCATTACGCCTCATGTCGTGAAAAAAGTGGAGGGTGAACCATTAGATACGCTCTATACCAAGCGCCGTTATACGATGGCCAGCAGAGAAGCTTACGACTACGTGGTGAAGGGTATGCGCGCTTCGGCTATGGGCGGAACGTGTAAGGCTTTGGCTCACTATGACTTCATGGCCTGTGGTAAGACGGGTACGGCTCAGAACCGTGGTCACGACCACTCCGTTTTCATGGGCTTTGCTCCTATGGACAACCCCCAGATTGCCGTTGCCGTCTATGTGGAGAACGGTGGATGGGGTGCGACCTACGGTGTGCCCATCGGTGGTCTGATTATGGAACAGTATATTCATGGTAAACTCTCGGATGCTTCGTTGAGCAAGGCTTCTGAGATACAACACAGACGAATAGCGTATGGTTCAGTCGAGAGATAGAAGAAGTACAAGCGTGCTGCGTTCCCTGGACTGGTGGACGATTGGCATCTATCTGGCTCTGCTCATTTTCGGATGGGTCAGCGTCTGCGGTGCCAGCTATACCTATGGCGATACCGACCTTTTCAGCCTTAGTACGCGTTCTGGTATGCAGATTGTCTGGATCGGTACGTCCATCATGCTGGGTTTCATCATTCTGATGCTCGATGACCGTTTCTACGACTCCTTCTCCTTCATCATCTATGGCCTGTTGCTGATATTGCTGTTTGCCACCATCTTCAACCCGCATACCATCAAAGGCTCGCGATCGTGGCTGGTGCTGGGTCCCCTGCGCCTGCAACCGGCAGAGTTTGCGAAGTTTGCCACAGCGTTGGCATTGGCCAAGTTTATGAGCACCTATGGCTACAACATCAATAAGTGGAAGCATTTCCTGGCTACGTTGGCCATTATCCTGGTGCCTATGCTGTTCATCGTGTTACAGCGTGAGACAGGTTCTGCACTTGTCTATGTGGCATTCTTCCTGATGTTCTATCGCGAAGGAATGCCTGGCTCCATTCTGTTTACGGGTGTGGCTGCTGTCATCTATTTTGTGGTGGGCATCAGGTACGAAGGCAGTATGCTCTTCGGCACTCCAACCTCCGTCGGCAAGTTCTCTGTGTTGATGATGATTCAGGTGTTTACGGCTGGCTTGGTACTGGTTTATTGTAAGAACAAGAAAGTCTTTACCCAAATACTCCTTTATGGCATTGGCATCACGCTGCTGGCGTTGCTCGTCTCTGTGTATATCGTTCCGTTCGACGTGGTATGGGTGCAGATATCGCTGACGGTTGTCATGATAGGCTACCTGTTGTGGCTGGCACTTGGCTCGCGCGTGCGTAACTATTATTATATAGTGCTCTTTGCCATCGGCTCTATGGCGTTCTTCTATTCTGCCGACTATGTGCTGAACAACGTGATGGAAGCTCACCAGCGTACGCGTATCAATGTGCTTCTCGGACTGGAAGAAGACCTGAAGGGTGCCGGCTACAATGTGCATCAGAGTGAGATTGCCATTGGCTCTGGCGGATTGGAAGGAAAGGGTTTTCTCAACGGCACGCAGACCAAGCTGAAGTATGTGCCTGAGCAGGACACGGACTTCATCTTCTGTACAGTAGGTGAGGAGGAGGGTTTTGTAGGCTCTGCCAGCGTACTGCTATTGTTCTTGGCCTTGATTCTGCGTCTCATCGTGCTGGCAGAGCGTCAGCCGTTCCGCTTTGGAAGGGTTTATGGCTATTCTGTGGTGTCCATCTTCCTCTTCCATGTCTTTATCAATGTGGGTATGGTGTTGGGCCTGACGCCTGTCATCGGTATCCCGTTGCCGTTCTTCAGCTATGGCGGTTCGTCGCTGTGGGGCTTTACGTTCCTGCTGTTTATCTTCCTGCGAATTGACGCAAGTCGCAATCTGATAAGAACCTGACGTCTGTCATCGGGAAATCTTCATGCCGATATTGGCAATTCCTGGCAGGATTTCCCGTCTCATGTTGTGACGCACACGAATGTTCAGCGTGTCGCCGGAGTTCAGACGAAGGGCGGTAAGTGGGAAGCTGTACTGATAAAAGCTCAATCCGCTACCTTTGATGTTTCCCTCATTGTCCATCAGGCTACAGTTGATAGTGTCTCTTCTGAGAATGTTTCCTGGTCTGATTTCCTGGTCCACAACAAGAAAAAGGTTGAGGTAGGGGAAGGCGTCATTGATGCGCAGACCAATTTCTTCCTTGTAGTCGGCCGTTGTTTTGATGACAATGTCTTCAAACACGACGGTATCACTACGCTCCCATCCCTCAACGGAGACGGGTTCGTAGTTGTTATAGGCGGTTTTGTTGTCACACGAGCAGCAAAGCAGGACAACAGCCACTAATTCAAGGACGATGATGAGACGGTTTCTGCGCATCCTGTCTTTTCTTGGGCTTGTGTTTTTTCTTTTTCTTGGCTTTATCGAAGCGGTTGATGCTTTCCTGCGTAGCCAGATCGACAGGACCTTTCGCTTCTTGCACCCTGCCGTCTTCCTGCAAAGACTCCGGCTTCTCTCCATGACGGTTCATCTCAATAATCGCCTTGGCACGCTCTGCCGTGATGACTTCCAGATTGGCTGCAACGTTCTTGTCGGTAGAGTAGGTTACCATACCTGCCAGAATGTCGCTCTTGAAGTGGTAGTAGTCAGCATCCAGCGTCTGAAGGACAACCTCTTTGCTGGGCAGCTTCTTGCCTGCTTCCATGTAGTCGTCAACCTCGTAGTTCAGACAGCATTTCAGTTTGGCGCACATGCCAGCCAGCTTCTGAGGATTCAGCGAGATGTCCTGCAGACGTGCAGCTCCTGTGCTGACACTCGAGAAGTTCTTCATCCACGTGGCACAGCAGAGTTCTCGTCCGCAGGGACCTGTACCGCCAATGCGACCGGCTTCCTGACGGGCACCAATCTGCTTCATCTCAATACGAACATGGAAGGCGGCTGCCAGGTCTTTGATGAGCTGGCGGAAATCTACTCGCTCGTCGGCAATGTAGTAGAAGATGGCCTTGTTGCCATCACCCTGATATTCCACGTCGCCAATCTTCATCTGCAGACCCAGTCCCTTGGCAATCTCACGGCTCTCAATCATCGTGCTGTGCTCACGTGCCTTTGCCTCGCGGAACTTGTCCATGTCAATCTGGCGGGCAATACGATAGATGCGCTTGATGTCGTCAGCGCTCTTCAGGTTGGCTTTCTTTAGCTGTAGCTTAACGAGTCTTCCCGTCAGTGTCACCACGCCGATGTCGTGTCCTGGATTAGCTTCTACAGCCACGATGTCACCTTTCTTCAGGGGCAGGTTGTTCACGTTGTGGTAGTAGCCTTTGCGGGTATGCTTGAACTGCACCTCCACGAGGTCAGTCTGGTCGGCATTCCCAGGCACGTCGGCCAGCCAGTCATAGGTGTTCAGTTGGCGGTCCTGTCGGCCGATGGCAGCCTTACACAGCCCTCGGTCGCAGCCCGTTATCAGGTCATATTCTTTTTTCTGTTCCATTCTATATAGGTTTATTTCTGTATCAATAACATGATCATTTGCAGGGCAAAGTCGAAAAACACAATCTTTGCGTTAGCGTTCTGTCCGATGTCACGCAGCGCACGGTTGGCCAGCTCGCTGATGGGAATGACATTCGCCTCGTTGATGAAACGGGCAAACTTCGTGGCAAACTCCTCCTCGTCCTGTGTCATGTAACACAGCTCCTCCTGACGGAAGTTATACATGAAGTTCTCACGGACGAGCTGCATGAAGTATTCCAGAAAACGCTTCTGCTTCTCACGTCCCATGCCGGCCATGTTCTCGCTCCAGCGTTTCAGGTCGTTGATCTTACGCGTATAAGCCAGTCGCATCAGCATCTTGAACATGTCCAGGAACTGCTCCTTCTCGCTGCCAGTCTCTATCTCCTCAAGGGCCTTCAGCCAGTTGCCGTTGGCCCGTCGGGCCACACGCTGGGCAGTCTCTTCGCTCAGCCCGCGGCGTTCCATGAGTGCCTGTTTGATGCTCTCGTCGTCAATCTTCTTCACATCAATGCGCTGTACGCGGCTGCGGATGGTCTCCAGCAGCTTGTCTGGCTCCTGACACACCATGAGGAACACCGTCTGCTGTGGGGGCTCCTCAATGAGCTTCAGCAGCTTGTTGGCGCACTCTATGTTCATGCGCTCAGGTAGCCAGATAATGCTCACTTTATAACCGCCTTGGCTTGACTTCAGCGACAGCTTGTGTACCAGCTCGTCGCTTTCGCCTGCCGTGATGATGGCTTGCTGGTTCTCGCCGCCCATGGCCTGCATCCAGTCGTCCATCGAGAAATAAAGTCCGTTCTTGATGAGCTCGTGCCACTCGCGGGCAAAGTCCACGCTGACGGGCTTATGCTCGCTGCCCATCGACGGCAGCTTGATGGTGGGGTAGGTGAAGTGCAGGTCAGGGTGCTCGACTGTCTTGCTGTGCAAGAGCTCCATGGCAAAAGCCACCGCCAATGCCAGCTTGCCGCTACCCTGCGGCCCACAGAGCATCAGGGCGTGTGGCAAACGTTGTTCGTCTGCCAGTTGCATCAGTCGTTGCTGTGCCTGCTGCTGTCCTATCACTTGCTCAAACATAACACTTTCGCGATTTCTACCACTGAGTCAACAGCAGACACCGTATAGAAGTGAATATTCTTGACTCCATGTTCATAGAGCTCCTTACACTGGGCTGTTGTCCACTCAATGCCCAGCTGGCGGGCTTGTTCGTCCGTCTGGCACTTCACGATTTCCTTCGCCAGCGCCTCGGGGATGTCACAGTGGAACGTCTTGGGTACTACGGTCAGCTGACTAAGCTTGGCAAAGGGTTTGATGCCAGGGATGATGGGAATGGTAATCCCCATCTCACGTGCCTTCTTGACGAACGAGAAGTATTTTTCGTTGTCGAAGAAGAGCTGCGTAACGGCATATTGCGCACCCAGGTCCTGCTTCTCCTTCAGGTACTGCATGTCCATTTCCAGGTTGGGCGCCTCCTCGTGCTTCTCGGGATAGCATGCCACCCCGAAGTCGAACTTCTTGCCTGGATGCTTGATGGGCGTGCCGTCAGCGAAGAAGCCTTCGTTGAAACGTACCACCTGGCGAATCAGGTCCGTGGTGTGGGCATGTCCGCCTGGCGTGGGGACGAAACGGCTGTCCTCCTTCGCCTTGTCGCCACGCAGTAACATCAGGTTGCGAATGCCCAGGAACTGCAGGTCCAGCAGCTCGTATTCAATATCCTCGATGGTCTGTCCGCTGCAAATGACGTGCGGCTCTACGGGAATCCTGTACTTCTGCTGCAACGCGGCAGCAATGGCAATGGTGCCGGGCCTGCGACGCACACGCAGTCGCTTGAACTGTCCGTCAGGCAGTTCTTGATAGACATATTCCGAGTGGTGGGTCGTTATGTTGATGAAGGCAGGGTTGAAGGGCACCAGTTTGTCAATGGTACTGAACAGTGTTTCCGTGCCGTTTCCTTTCAGTGGCGGCAGCACCTCAAACGAGAACCTCCGCTCGTCGCCTTTCTCTATGATATAGTCTGCAATTGTTGTCATTTCTTCGCGTATATGCACAATACGCTTGCAAAAGTACATAAAAAAAACGGCAACGCCGAATAATTGCCTTATTTTTTTCAAATTATCTCGTTCCTGCACCTCCTGTCTTGCATTTGCAACCGAGTTGCAAAAGGCTTGTCGTACCTTTGCAGCGAAATTAAGAAAGAAAAAGATATGGGACATCATCACGAACATGAGCATGAATGCTGCTCACACGAACATCATCACGAGCACCACCATCATCACGAGGGTGGCATGAAGGGAAAACTGATGCTGCTTCTTGCAGCTGTGGCGCTGCTGGTAGGCGCTGTCATCATAGAGAAAAATGTGGCACTGCCCACGTGGCAGCTGCTGCTGGTATATCTGGTTCCCTATCTGCTGGTAGGCCACGACACGCTGAAGGAGGCAGCCGAGGGTGTGCTGCATGGCGATGCCTTCAACGAGCATTTCCTCATGTCCGTTGCCACCATCGGAGCCCTCTGCATCGGATTCCTGCCGGGAGCCGAGACGCAGTTTCCCGAGGCGGTCTTCGTCATGCTGTTCTTCCAAGTGGGCGAGCTGTTCGAAGGCTATGCCGAGGGCAAGAGTCGCGAGAGCATTTCGCACCTCATGGACATTCGTCCTGACGTGGCGCACCTGGAAGACCAGGACGTAGCACCTGACCAGGTGCCCGTGGGTTCCGTCATCATCATTCGTCCAGGCGAGAAGGTGCCGCTCGACGGTGTGGTGGTTGAGGGAACGTCGGCTCTGAACACCGTTGCCCTGACGGGCGAGTCGGTGCCGCGCGACATTACGGTGGACGATGAGGTCATCTCGGGTTGTGTCAACCTCTCTGGCGTGCTGAAGGTCAGGACCACGAAGGACTTTGGCGAGAGCACCGTCTCGAAGATTATCAACCTGGTGGAACATGCAGGCGAACACAAGTCGAAGAGCGAGGCCTTCATCACGAAGTTTGCACGTATCTACACCCCTGTGGTGGTGTTTGCAGCCCTTGCACTGGCCATACTTCCGCCTGTCGCGATGGCAATACTCAATACTCAATTCTCAATTCTCAATTCAGAATTCTCCACTTGGCTCTACCGCGCCCTGATGTTCCTCGTGGTGTCGTGTCCCTGTGCACTGGTCATCAGCGTACCGCTCACCTTCTTCGGAGGCATCGGCGGTGCATCGCGTAACGGAATCCTCATCAAGGGTGCCAACTACATCGACGTGCTGTCGAAGATTAACACCGTGGTGTTCGACAAGACAGGAACGCTGACCCACGGACAGTTTGCTGTTGAGGCTGTACATCCTGACATCTGCGACGAACGCCATCTGCTCCATTTGGCAGCCCACGTAGAGCATTTCTCCACCCATCCCATCGGCGCCGCCCTGCGTGATGCCTTCCCTGAGGAGGCTACCGACGGCTGTTCCGTTGGACAAGTGCAGGAGATAGCTGGACAGGGCATCACGGCAGAAGTGGCAGGCCACAAGGTCAGCGTGGGCAACACGAAACTCATGGATGCCGTGGGTGCACAGTGGCACGACTGCCATCACGTGGGTACCATTATCCATGTCTCCATCGACGGAGTATATGCAGGCCACATCGTCATCAACGACAAAGTGAAGGCCGACAGCGCCGAGGCCATCCGTCAGCTGAAAGCCCTGGGCGTCAGCAAGACCGTTATGCTGACGGGCGACCGTCGCGAGGTGGGAGAGCATGTCGCCCGGCAGTTGGACCTCGACGAATACCATACCGAACTGCTGCCTGCCGACAAAGTTGAAAAAGTAGAACAGCTACTTCATACATCCAACATCCAACATCAGTCATCTTACCTCGCTTTCGTGGGTGACGGCATCAACGACGCCCCCGTGCTGGCACGTGCCGACGTGGGTATCGCGATGGGTGGTCTGGGAAGCGACGCAGCCATTGAGGCTGCCGATGTGGTGCTCATGACTGACGAGCCCACCAAGATAGCCGCCGCTATCCGCATTGCCCGCCGCACGCTCACCATAGCCCGTCAGAACGTCACCTTCGCCATAGGCGTCAAACTGGCAGTCCTTGTCTTGGCCGCCTTCGGCCTCGCCACCATGTGGCTCGCTGTCTTTGCCGACGTTGGCGTCACCGTTCTGGCAGTCCTCAACGCCATGCGTGCCCTACGAGTCTCGAAATAGATTGATAGGAACCTGGTATCTGTCACATCAGGGAAATACTTACTATAGTATGGCTGAAAGCCTGATCTACACTGGATTTCAGCCATGTTAAGTGTATGTATGAAGGACAAGGCGCTGTTGATATTAATGGCGACATCCTTCCCATCGACAGGTCCCAAGTTCTTCTCGTCAATGGGTGCTGCCCTGAAACTCGACCCTACTAAAATTCAAGTGGCTGAGTTCTGGAAGGTGAAGGGTGACCCGCTGGCACGTGCCCTCCGCAACCGCTTCAAACGCGACAAGACGTTCCCCAAACGTAAGTTCCAATGCGTCTATTCCGACGAGCTTTTGGAAAACAAGATGCCCGTTGACCCTGATGATCGAGGTAACGGCACCATTGCCCACATCACCGCCGTCTTCGGCTTCATGCTGGCAGGATTAGTGGTGCAAGATGCCATCAAGGAATGAGTAAGATATAA
>CAMVQS010000045.1 GCA_947169685.1 uncultured Prevotella sp.
ATACCGACTTTCGGGTCGTTACTCGGTATGTAAGGAGGCCTTACCTACTATGTAATGAACCATCACATTTTCTCCTACTTTCTCTTCAAAAGCTTTGTTTGTTGCTTACTTATTCGTACCTCTGACCTACGGTCTAAAGTACTTCCGCTCGAAAAAACTCAAGAATTTTCTTGTTTTTTTCCTCACTTATTCGTACCTTTGCAGCCGCAAAAGGCGCTAGTGGCGGAATTGGCAGACGCGCCAGACTTAGGATCTGGTGTTTTACGACGTGTAGGTTCGAGTCCTATCTGGCGCACAAAAACATGATTGTCGGCATAGCTCAGCTGGTTAGAGTATCACCTTGACATGGTGGGGGTCCTTGGTTCGAATCCAAGTGTCGACACTCAATCATTTCTCCCCCTTCTACATCGTTGACAACTGAGGAGCCTCCGTATTACGGTTCCTTGACTACTGTGGCCTTGATAATCATGACGGGCTGCAGGGGACGGTCGCCCTCATCGGTCTCAACTCCTTGTATGCGTTCCACGACGTCGAGTCCTTCCACAATCTCGCCAAAGACGGTGTAGCTGCCGTCCAGGTGAGGTGTGCCGCCAACGGTCATGTAGGCTTCGCGCATCTCGGGCGTCAGCTCAATGTCGAGTCGGCTTTCCGTAAACTCCATCGCGCGTTCGGAGTATTTACGCCCCCAGACGAAGTAGAACTGCGTTGAGCTGGAACGCTTCTGTGGGTTGACATCGTCGCCTTCGCGGGCAGCAGCTATTGTGCCACGCTTGTGGAACAGCTTCGGCAGGCGGAACTCCGCTTCAATGGTATAGTCGAGGCTGTCGCATAAATCCGAGAACTGGGGTGTGAACTCTGCCTGTCGCGTGTTGCGATTTCCTCCTTGAATCATGAAGTTCTTGATGACGCGGTGGAAGAGCAGCGAATCGTAATAGTGTGCCTTGACCAGTCGCAAGAAGTTGTCACGATGTAACGGTGTCTCGTTGTAGAGCTGGATGCGGATGTTGCCCTCGCTCGTTTCCATTAACACCTCGGCACGTTCCTGTGCCATGCAGAAGGAGAATGCTCCCATCAGGAATGATAAACAAAAGAACAGTCGTTTCATATCTTTAATCGTTTAGTTTCAATTTCTCGTCCCAGTGACCGATGCGCAGACGAGCCAGGAAGATCAGTCCGCGGAACGTCAGCTCGACGGCCATAGCCGTCCATACGCCTTTCAGCCCGTATTCGCGAGCCAGCAGGGCTGCCAGCGTCAGACGTACGCCCCACATGCTGCAGAGGCTCATGATGGCGGGTTTCAGCGTGTCGCCCGCTCCGATGAAGATGCCGTTGCAGACAATGGCGGCTGCAAACATAGGCTCGGCGAAGGCCTCAATGCGCAGTATGCTGGTGCCCAGGTCGCGGATGGTTTCCACAGGCGTCATCAGCGACATGAGCTCAGGGGCGAGGACGTACATCAAAAGTCCCATCAGCGTCATCACGCCGATTCCCATTGTTACGGACAGGTTGGCAAACGAACGCGTCAGCAGTTTCTGACCGGCTCCGATGCCCTGTCCTACAAGTGTCGTGGCGGCTTCAGCGATACCGTAGCCAGGCATGTAGCACAGGCTCTCCACGGTGATGGCGAGCGAGTGGGCTGCAATAGAGATGGTGCCCAACGGTGCCACGATGACGGTACTCACGACGTAGGCTCCTCCCATCATTATGTGTTGCAAGCCCATGGGCGCACCAATCTTGAAGGCTGTCTGTACCACGTCGGCTTTCGGCTTGAAGGAGCCAGGGCGTCCCTTGAGTTTCAGAATGTCAGAACGGTAGAGCAGGAAGTAGAGCATGAGTCCTGCGGTAATGAGCATGGCAACTCCTGTACCCATAGCGGCACCTATGACGCCCATGCCCAAGAGGTAGATGAAAATGTAATTGAAGGCCACGTCCATCACGCACATCAGGATGTTGAGGAGGGAGGGTATCTTCATGTTGCCTGAGCATTTCAGCATGGAGCCTGCCAGTCCTTCCATCTGGAAGAAGATGCTGAACACACCGAAGAGCATGAAATAGGCCGAGGCATCGTGTGCAATCTCTTCTGTGCCGCCCAGCCAGTAGGGGAGGAACGGTCCGACAGCCAATGAGGTAAGCGAGATGATCAATGCCCACACCATGCAACATACCATGGATTGGCGCAGGATGCGGCGGGCACGTTCGAAGTCGTTGGCACCAATGGCGTGTGCCACCTGAACGGAAAAGCCCATGTTGGCTGCTGAGGCCAATCCGCCCATCAGCCAGCCGGTGGTCTCTACCAGGCCGATGGCAGCCGAGGCTTTAGCACCCAGATGTCCTACCATCGAGGCATCGATGAAAAACATCACCGTAGCTGATATCTGTGCCAGGATGCTGGGAATACTCAGGTTGACGATAAGCCGTAGCTTCTCGCCTTGACTCATGGTCTTACCCTCACGGATGTAGGCCAACAGGTCTTTGTCGTTTCCTTTGTTGAATCCCGGCATTCTTTCTTTTGGTTAGCGGATGAAGCCTTGACGTCTGAGCGTCTGAAGCAGTCCTTCCGACATGGCTTCGTTGTCCTTCTTCGTATAGCGGATGTCTGTGAAAACTTGTGCCAGCGTCTCTTTCTGGTTGATGCGTACGAACTCCTGATTCTCGGGCAGTTGCTCCTTGTTGTTGTAATAGTTGTCGATGTCCTGTGGCGTGTAGTCCTTGTAGGTCTCGCTGTGAACGAAACTCTCCAGGGGCAGACGGTCGCTGAGCGGCGGTTCCTCTGCAGGCCAGCCGACGGTGAGCGTCGCGACGGGCATGACTAACTGGGGCAGCTGCAGGGTGTCGATGATGGCCTGTGGCTGATAGACGGTGGTTCCCAGAAAACAGTAACCCAACTCTTCCTCGTCCATGAGGTTGCAGAGCGTCTGCGTGTAGAGTAGGGCATCGGTGGCGGCATTCTGGTAGGACAGCAGGTTATCGTAGCCTGGCTGGGCGTTGCGTTCCTCACACCAGCGGACGGTGCGATGGAAGTCTGCACAGATGGTGAGCACCACAGGGGCCTCGGTCACCATTGGCTGGTTGAAGTGGGCAGGTGCAAGCTGCTGTTTTTTATTTGCATCACGAGTGATGACAACACTATAGAGTTGCAGGTTGCCCATTGTTTGTGTGCGGGCTGCCTCGGTGAGCAGTCGGTTCAGCAGTTCGTCGCTGACTTCACGGTTGCTGTATTTGCGGATACTTCTGCGATTCAGTAAGTTCTTCATTTTTTTATGCTTTTATTTTATTACCTTTTTACCTTGATAAATATAGATGCCATGAGGCAGCATGCTAAAGTCATTACCCACCCGGCGGCCGTCGAGCGCATAGATTTCTGTGCTTTCAGGACGTTCCTTAACAACAGGGCTGATGGCGGTTGGCATGCGCCGTTCGAAGCTGAAGCTTATCGTACCGTTGTCGCTCTGCTTGATGTGGGTGATAGCGGCATTCATCGTTCTCTCCCCCTCGCTGTTCTCGTGATAAAGCATTGCAGCAGGTTTCGACGTAGCCGTGAGACTATCGTTGCTAAGGTAAGGATAGGGGGCACCGATGCTATTGACGTTGTAATTGTTGGCATGGAAGATGGTGCAGCGCTGATGGTCGTTGACGGCACCGGGACCGTAGTGCTCCTCTTGCGTGTAGTCGGCACAGGTGTTCACCATGTTCCAGTACCATACCGTTTCGTCGTAATCGATGTGCAGGATAAGTAGTCCCGCAGCTGAAAGGCAAGCATCCCAACCAACCATCTGCCTGTTCTCAAGCAGATAGAACTCGTCAGGCCAGGCATCGTTATAGAGGATATAGGCATCACCGCCTTCAGCAAGGGCTTTCATGTTGGTCACCTCTGCAATATCGGTTAGTTCAATAGGCGTGAGCCAGCCGCAGCACATGCGCTCGAAACTGGTGTAGCCGGCAGGGGTGAAACCGTTGTCGTTATAGGAGCCGTTGGCCATGAGTGACCAGCTGCTCATGCCGTAGTTGCCTCCGTAGCTGATGTCGTAGAAGTCGGGTAGTCCGAGACAATGCGAGAATTCGTGACAGATAGTACCAATGCCGTCAATTTTGGTGGAACCTTGCAGCTCGCAGGAACAGGCATAGGTGTCAATGACGATGTCGTCGATGGTTATCGGTGCACCTTCGGCTTCCGTGAGGATCCATTCGTGGGGCCAGATGGTGTCGGCACCTCCTCCACTATTCTCGCCACGTCCTGCATAGATGATCATGACCTGATCCACCTTTCCGTCACCGTCCCAGTCGTAGTCGGCGAAGTTGACGTCGTCGGCAATAGCGTTGCAGGCTTCAATCACCATTTCCCCAGGATGCATGTCATAGCCTATTTTGTCGTTTTCCCCATAGTAGGCGTAACCATTAGGCATGGGAACAGGACCCACGACGTCGAACGTCAGGTCAAACTGTTCCCGGCTCTGGTCGTAGAAGTAGTCATGGACGCTGCCGTTGAAACCGTCGGCCGAGGTAAATCCCTGTTCGTTGGCAATACGGTTGTAGAGCTGTTGGTCGTGTCCTGTGAGGAACTTCTTGTCAGTGAACTCCACGAGGATGATAAGCCCGCGCTTCTTATCGGTGTAGGGATGGATGGGTAGTGTTCTTCGCTGAGCGAAGTGTCTGGCAGCACGTCGCTGTCCAGACTTGACTTGCCTCCGTGCTGCAGCTTGTTTCCGTTGCTGGAGGTCAAAAGACGTGATGGGGCGTCCCTCGTCATCGAATGTCCGACCGTCGTCACTCTGCCAGTAGTGTAGGAATTCGTCTCCCTTTAATGTTACTTCTATCGTGTTGCCGTCCGTCAGTGTGAGCGTACGTCGTATGCCTGGTCGTGCAGGCACAGCACTGGCTATAACTGTCGCCAGCAACAACAAGAATACTAGTAATGCCTTTAGTCTTTTCATCATCATATAATTGGCTACAAAGGTAGTGTAAACCGTGTTAAGAACAAAATAATTTCAAATATATTTGGTTTTTTCCTCGCTAAATCGTATCTTTGACCTACGGTCGAAATACTTTCGTTCGAAAAAAATCAAGATATTCTTGTTTTTTTTTGCTCACTTATTCGTACCTTTGCAACATGAACCGATTCGCAATATGAATGAACGCATTAAGAAAATGTTGGCGTCGCACCACGTGAAGTCAAATCTCTTTCTGATTATTGTTGCAGCCGTGTTGCTGGAGATGATTTCTGGCGTGCAGTATTATTACTCGCACAACCTCCTTGAGGAGGAGCTGGAGAAACAGACAGAAACGGAACTGACAATGAAGGCGATGATATCAAACAGTTCACGATATACAGTGGGGAGCGCTCTGCAGAGTCATATACGCGAAATAAGACGTGACATGGCGTCGCCGGATTCGATGTTCAGTGCCACACGATGGCTGGTGAAATGCAGCAGTCAACTGGTGGGCGGCGGCTTAGCATTCATACCTTACTACTATCCGCAGAAAGGTCGGTTGTTTGAACCTTACTGCTATTGGAAGGGCGATAGTATAGAAACGCTGGAGATAACGAGCGACGGCCACGACTATACGCAGTCGTCGATATACCAGCGGGTGATGGAGACGGATTCTGCCTATTGGAGCCCTCCCTATCACGACTCGCTAGCAACGCATAAGAATCTCATTAGCTACTGTTTGCCAGTACACGACGTCAACGAGAAGACCGTGGCCGTACTGTATATGGACATTGACACGAAATGGCTGGGTGACACGCTGAACAGCAGGAGAATGTTTCCCTCATCGTTTAATCTGCTGCTGAATGCGGAGGGGGAACTGGTGGCCGGTCCCCGTGAAAACCATGTGAGCAAGCTACGCTGGACTATGTGATTAGCCTTATCAACGACAGTACGGTAGAGAAACGTGAAAGTGAGAATTGGAACTGCTAGGTGATGGAGTTCCGTGCTGAAACCTGCCCGTGAAGTAGGCGGTGACCTCTACGACTACTTCATCCGTGACGAAAAGTTGTTCTTCTGTATCGGTGATGTCAGTGGCAAGGGAGTAGCCTCGGCGATGATGATGGCTGTGGTGCATACGAAATTCCGCGATTTTTCGGCACACGAGAACAATCCTGCCCGCATCATGCAGAATATCAACGTGGGTTGCTGTTAGAATAATAACACCAACATGTTCGTAACGCTATTCATCGGTGTGCTCGATCTGCCGACAGGACGTCTGCGCTATTGTGATGCTGGACACGACGCACCGATAATGAAGGTTGATGGTGGATGGAGGATGGTGGATGTTAATCCGCATCTGCCTGTCGGTGTATTCGATGACTTTACGTATTCCGTGCAGGAGACGCAGATTGAACTTAACAGTACTATCATCCTTTATACTGACGGAGGCTATGAATAGTCAGCACAAGCAGTTTGGGCTGGAGCGTGTTAGAGAGGTGCTCAGACACAGCAATAACCAGTTACCAAAGGAAATATTGAAAGAGGTTTCTGTAGCCGTTCACAGTTTTGTGAAGGATGCCGAGCAGAGTGACGATCTCACGATGCTGGCGATTCGCTATACACATAAGAAAGAATGAAAGAATGAAAAAATATAACGTAAAACTATAAATAATTATGATGAACACTAAATTAGAAGAAATCGATGGCAAATTTGTTGCTACGTTGGTAGGTGAATTGGATACTTTAGCTGCAGTAGAGGCAGAAGAAGTGCTGAAGCCTCTCTATCAGAGCAGTGGTAAGGATGTTATCATCGACTGTAAGGGGCTTGAGTATATCGCCTCCAGTGGTCTGCGTATCCTGCTCAGCATCCTGAAGGCCGCCAAGGCTGCAGGCAGCAAGGTGATTATGCGCGACGTGAACGACGACATCAAAAACGTTTTTAAGTTGACGGGATTTATCACGATCTTTGAGTTTGAATAGGTGCTCTACCGTCTCGGCTTCCAGTGGCCACCCACTGCCGCCGACTACGTACATCGCTTCGTGGATACCATCGTGGTATTCGTTTATTTTACTGTGTAAGTATCAGGAGCCCTGCCTCTTTCCAGGCAATGATGCCACCTTTCAGGTTGACAATCTTATAGCCTTCGGCGGACAATATGTCCGCCGCATTGGCTGAACGTTTCCCACTGCGACAATATACGGCAATGGTTTTGTTCGTGGGAAGGGTGGCTTTGGCTTTCTCCAGAAAGTCATCTTGTTTGAAGTCAATATTGATGGCTCTCTCGATATGCCCCTCTGCATATTCACTGGCGGTCCTTACGTCAAGGACTACTACATTCGTGTCTGCAATGAGTTCAGCAAAACCATTTACGTCAGCATCTTCATAAAGCTTCTGGCCACAGGCGGTTGATAGTCCCAGAACAGCCAATAAACCAATTAAAATCTTCTTCATATAGCAAATTCTTTTTTATTTTGGGTGCAAATATACTCAATAAGTCTGATTTGTGGAAAAATTTTATGTGAATGATGATGTTTTTTTCATTTTTTTCGTATCTTTGTCCCCAAGATGTTACAGCTAACCAAATTTGTTGCCAGGACCTTATCCTTTAGACTGAGTCTGATGGTGCTTGTGGCCTTAGCGATTTTGCTGATGGTCGCATTGTTTTTTGTGTTTGGCTATTCGCGGAAGGCTGTGAAGGAAGAAGCCCTGGCAAAGGCCGATCAGACTTTGGAAACCGTTGTTCAGCGTATTGATAATATCCTTTTGGATGTGGAACAGTCGTCTGGTAACATCTATTGTAAGATGCTGCTGCACGCGAACGAGCCGAACATGATGGACACCTGCTGTCGAACACTGGTGGAACTTGAACCGTATATCGCCGGTTGTGCCATTGCTTACGAACCGGGTTTCTTCAAGAGTCATCCTGAGGGCTTTATGGTATATTATCACCGTTCTGCTAATGAGAATGGTATGGGGGTAGGACCTGTTCAACGTACTGACACGTTGGGTACTCTTCCTTATAATGAACAAAATTGGTACGTCAATACGTTAAAGGCTCGTGCTCCATTCTGGACCGATCCATGGGATGACAACCAGCAACAGTCCTATACGTCTTTTTGCCTGCCTATCCAAATAGGGGATAAGCGGGTTGGCGTGATGGTTGTTGACATCTCGTTGACCTCGTTGTCAAAGATCGTACTTGAAACCAAGGTGTCGCCAAATTCTTTCTGTACGTTGCTGGGTAAGGACGGGCGATATATTGTGCACCCTGACAGCAGCAAGCTGAATGAGAGTGTCTTGGAGATTGTGAAAAAGGATTCCGACCCGTTGGTGCAGGAAGCTGCCAGTGCCATGTTGGCTGGCGAGACGGGTTATAAGTACGTTCGCTTGCGTGGTGAAGATAGTTATGTCTTCTATAAGCCCTTCGAACGTAATGCTGTTGACGGACGCTCTATGGAGAAACTTGGTTGGAGTGCTGGAATTATCTATCCGGCAGACGACATCTTCGGTGATTACAGACGGCTGCACTATACGGTGCTGATTATTGCCGGCGCGGGACTACTCCTGTTGTTATTGTTCTGCCAGACATTTATCCATCGTCAGCTTCTCCCGTTGCGTATGTTGTCGAAATATGCTCAGCGCATTGCCGAGGGACATCATGACGAGACCATTCCTGACAGCCGTCAGCAGGACGAGGTCGGACGTTTGCAGAATCACTTCCAGCGGATGCAGCAGTCTCTTGGTGTCCATGTGAGTGAGATGAAACAGTTGTCTGACACGCTTCAGGAACGTGGTGAGGTGTTGCGGGCTGCCTATGAGCAGGCTCACGTCGCTGACCGCATGAAGACCCAGTTCCTTTATAATATGTCAAACCAGATGATGTCACCTGTGAAGAGCATCTACTCAGATGTTATGACCATCAATGACAGCTATGATAAACTGACGGACGAGGATTGTAATCAGTTGGCAGATGACATACAGCAGAAAGGTGACAAAATCACTGGACTGCTGAACCAGTTGATTGCAGAATCAGAAAAGAAAAAAGTGTAACGACAGAAACAGATGCGTAACATTGTACGACATATTCGCCAGTCGCTTTCTTGGAAGCTCAGCCTTGGCATTCTGCTGATGGCTGTGCCCATCTTTGTGCTGTCGTTAGGCATCTTATACGCTGAGTCGAGAAATAACGTCAAGAAAGAGGCGTTGGAACATGCCAACAGCGTGTTGAGTACGACGATGGAGCGTGTCAGCCGTTACATGGGTATGATAGAAACGGCTACCGACATCAACGACTGGGCAGTGACAGCGAACCTTCAACCGGACTCGCTGCTTGCCTATTCCAATTTCATTGTGTCGATTAACGGAAGTGTCGATGGCTGTTCCATTAGCACCGAGCCGAATGTGTTTCCGAAATATGGCAGGTATTTCTCTGTCTATACCGTCAGGGAGTCTGATACCGTCACCACAGTCATAGAAGAGAAATACGAATACTTTGAAAAAGTGTGGTACAAGCAGCCTCGTCAGCTGGGCAAACCCTGCTGGGTCATCTATTTTGACGAGAGTGACTCGTTGGCGCTCACGTTGGACGGAATGATAGCTTCCTACAGCAAGCCGTTGTACAATGATGAGAAAAAGTTTGTCGGTGTTATCTCCACCGACCTTTCGCTGTTACACCTTTCCAAAATCATCTCGGAAGAGAAACCTTACCCGGATTCCTATTTCATGATGGTTGGTGAGGAAGGTCGTTACTTGGTTCATCCGGATACTGCACGGCTATTCACACATACCATCTTTAGTGATGTTGACCCTCGTGAACAGTCTGACATTATCGCGTTGGGTCATGAGATGACTACCGGTAAAGACGGTAATATGCGTGTTGCGATAGACGGTGAGCATTGTCTTGTCAGTTATCGTCCGGTACCCAATACCAATTGGAGTCTTGCCCTTGTATGTCCGGAACGTAACATCCTTCATAGCTACAACCGTCTGAACTATATTATCACACCGCTCCTCATCATCGGCCTGTTGCTGATCATGCTCTTCAGTAGTGTTGCCGTTGCCCGTTCCGTCAGGCCTCTGAATAAACTGGCAGACAAATTGCAGCGCATTGCTGAGGGACATTATGACGAGCAGATCGCGAAGACCGACCATCAGGATGTCGTCGGTCGCCTGCAAAACAATTTCGCCAGCATGCAGGAGTCGCTGAGCAACTATGTCAGCAATATCCAGCAGATGAATGAAGAGGCCATCAGGCGTAACGAGGAACTGGCACAAGCCAGTGAGCTGGCACAGGAAGCTGACAGGCAGAAAACACTGTTCATCCAAAATGTGTCACATCAGGTTCGTACTCCCTTGAATATCATCATGGGCTTTGGACAGGTGTTACGCGAGAGTAAGAGCATCCTGCCAAAAGAAGAGGCGGCAAGCGTTATCGATACGATGAAGCACAATGCGATGATGCTTGACCGTATGACTCTGATGCTTTACGACAGTTCGGCAAAAGGTGCGACGGAGGAGCGATATGCGATGAGAAACGAGGAAGTATCGTGTAACGACATAGCCCGCGAGAGCATTCGTTACACAGAGGAGCACTATCCGGAGCTGACCATAGGCTTTAAGAGTGATTTGCCGGATGACTTCTGTATTAATACCAGTCGCCTATATCTCTTGCGTAGCCTCCGCGAGATACTTTATAATTCATCCAAGTATTCTGATGGTAAGAACATCCTGCTGCATGTAGCGGAGATTGGCTCTATGGTGCATTTCATCTTCACGGATACAGGCCCGGGCATCAAGGCTGAGGAAATCGACCATCTGTTTGACACGTTCACGAAGGTAAATGACCTTTCCGAAGGTCTTGGTCTCGGACTTCCCTTGGCCAAACGACATGTCAACCATCTTGGCGGTGACCTTATCTTCGATGCCAACTATCATGGGGGCTGTCGCTTCATTATTCAGCTGCCCAAGGTTTAACGTCTGTCAGATATTGATGCCGTAAATCTGCTTGACCTCGCTCATCACGAAGGTGCTCTCAATGGAGCCTACGGTATCAATGTCACCTAACTTCGTGAGCACAAACTCCTGATACTGCTTCATGTCGCGCGCACGTACCTTTAATAGATAGTCGTAGGCACCTGACGTGTTGTAGCATTCCGTCACCTCGGGAATGCGGTTGATTCTCCTCACAAAGGCATCGGCCAGTTCGTGGTTGATCTGCTTCAGCTTCACCTTGCAGAACACCAGCAGCCCTTGGTTCAGCTTTTCGGGGTCGAGCACGGCCACATACTTCTTGATGTAGCCTTTCCTTTCGAGTCGTTTCTGACGCTCAAAAACGGGCGTTGGAGTCAGATGAACGGCGTCAGCCAGCTCTTTGGTGGTCAGTTTCGCGTTTTTTTGCAGCGTTTTCAGTATCTGCAAGTCGGTCTCGTCTAATGTTTCCATATTGTTTTCAGAATATTATTCTTTTGACAGGGCTTTTCGGGTCCCGTTTTGGATGATTGTTCTTTTGACTCTGCAAATTTAGGCATATTTTCTGAATTACGCAAGAAATTTGGAGGATATTTCTAAATCCTGTACCTTTGCACCCAGAAATATCAAACATTAATAATTAAATAAAAAGAAAGGATAAGATTATGAGTACAAAAAAGAATTATCGTTTTGAGACACTGCAACTCCATGTAGGCCAGGAACAGGCTGACCCCGCTACCGACGCTCGTGCGGTGCCCATCTATCAGACCACCTCTTACGTGTTCCGTAACTCACAGCACGCAGCCGACCGCTTCGGCCTTCGCGATGCAGGTAATATCTATGGTCGTCTGACCAACTCCACACAGGGGGTGTTCGAAGACCGTGTGGCAGCTCTCGAGGGTGGTGTGGCTGGTCTGGCTGTCGCTTCCGGTGCCGCTGCTATCACATACGCTCTGGAGAACATCGTACAGGCAGGCGACCATATCGTTGCAGCCGACAACCTCTATGGTGGTTCCTATAACCTGATTACCCATACGCTGGCAACTCAGGGCATCAGCAACACCATTATCAATGTGAATGACCTCGCTGCCCTCGATGCAGCCATCAAGCCCAACACAAAAGTCGTATATGCCGAGACCTTCGGCAACCCCAACTCCGACGTGCTCGATCTTGAAGGTGTAGCTGCTGTTGCCCACAAGCACGGTATCCCCTTCATCGTTGATAACACGTTCGGCACGCCTTACCTGATTCGTCCGCTGGAGCACGGAGCTGACATCGTGGTACACTCTGCCACCAAGTTCCTCGGTGGTCACGGAACAAGTCTCGGTGGTGTCATCGTCGATGGCGGCAAGTTCGACTGGAAACAGAACGACAAGTTCCCCACGCTGGCCAAACCCGACCCCTCATATCACGGCATCGTCTTTGCCGACGCTGTAGGCGCAGCCGCTTACGTCACCCGCATCCGTGCCGTCCTGTTGCGTGATACCGGTGCTGCCATCTCGCCCTTCAATGCCTTCATCCTGCTGCAAGGTGTTGAGACACTGAGCCTGCGTGTGGAGCGCCATGTAGAGAATGCGTTGAAGGTCGTCGAATTCCTGAAGAACCATCCGAAGGTGGCCAAGGTCAATCATCCTGCACTGGAGAGTCACCACGACCACAAACTCTACCAGAAGTATTTCCCCAATGGCGGCGCCTCCATCTTCACCTTCGAGATCAAGGGTGGACAGGAAGAAGCCTGGAAGTTCATCGATGCCCTGCAGATATTCTCGCTCCTGGCCAATGTGGCTGACGTGAAGAGCCTGGTGATTCACCCTTATACCACCACGCACTCACAGCTGTCGCCTGAGGAACTCGCCGAGCAGCACATCACGCCTGCTACCGTGCGCCTCTCCATCGGTACGGAGCATATCGACGACATCATCGAAGATTTATCGCAGGCATTGGATAAGATTTAAGAAAAAAGTCGTATCTTTGCACCCGTGATGAGAAATTATATCATAGCCGACAATCAGGAACTGACGCGCTTTGCGTTGGAGAGCCTTCTTCAGAAAGACGAAGAAAACACCGTCTATCGTGCGTCCGACAAGGCCGGGCTCGTGGAACAACTCAGGGAACACGAGAGTGCCGTGGTACTGCTCGATTATACCCTGTTCGACTTTCAGGACGAAGACCAGCTGCTCATCATCGCAGAGCGCTTCAGCCTGAGCGACTGGATTCTCATCAGCGACGAACTCACGCCGCAGTTCATCCGTCGCGTGATCTACTCCTCCCACCAGTTCAGCGTGGTGTTCAAGGACGGCCCTCTCAGCGAAATCCGCGAGGCCCTGAACGCCGTTAGCCGTCACACGCGCTATCTCAGTCAGCGTGCCCTTGAGACCATCATCACCCAGCAACAGCAGGAGGATGAAGCACCCAGCATCCTGACCACCACCGAAATGGAGATTGTGAAGGCCATTGCCCTGGGCAAGACCACCAAGGAGATTGCAGCAGAGCGTTTTTCCAGCATTCACACCGTGACCACCCACAGGAAGAACATCTTCCGCAAGCTGGGCATCAACACAGCGCACGAAGCTGTGAAATACGCCCTTCGTGCGGGGTTGATTGATCCGTCGGAATTCTATATCTAAAGGTGCCTTGGTGGAGATTGAAGTGGTGGCGGAAACATAAGTAGTTCATGCACATATTGCGTTAATTCTCCCCAATTCGTTGCTTTTTACAAGTTTTTTTTGTAACTTTGCAGTCAAATATATTTAAAAAGAAAATGAAAGCAACGAAAACATACAGTTACGAGGAGGTGCTGGAAGCGTCGAAGGCCTATTTCGGAGGCGACGAACTGGTTGCCAGCGTGTGGGTGGAAAACTATGCCAAGCGCGACAAACAAGGTAACTTTACAGAGTTGTCGCCAGAGAAGCGTTTAGGTCCATTGGTAAGCCAACTGGCTGCTGACGTGGCAGCCCGTCGGTTGGAACAGCAACAGACAGCTAATCCTGAGGTGACCGAACAGCGTCCGCAGGTGCTGGAGTGCGACGTGGTGCGCTTCCAGAACAACAAAGATAAGTGGGTGGCTTTCGTCGGTCTGCTGGACGGTCGTCCCTATGAGATATTCACCGGTCTGCAAGACGACGAGGAGGGTATCATGCTACCCAAGAGCGTCACGAAGGGAAAGATTATCAAGCAGCAGAACCCTGACGGCACGAAGCGCTACGACTTCCAGTTTGAGAACAAGCGCGGCTACAAGACAACTGTCGAGGGGCTCTCGGAGAAGTTTAATCCGGAGTACTGGAACTATGCCAAGCTCATCAGTGGTGTATTGCGTTACCGTATGCCCATCGACCATGTTATCAAGCTTATCTCGTCGCTGCAACTGCAGAGCGAGAACATCAACACGTGGAAGAGCGGTGTGGAGCGTGCACTGAAGAAGTACCTGCAGGACGGTACGGAGGTGTCGGACTTGCAGACAACTGATATCTGACATCTGACATGACAAAGACGTATATTTATTTGCGCGATGTCCGTATCCACGCCTTTCATGGGGTTTTGCCTCAGGAGAGGATTGTAGGGGCGGACTTTGCTGTTTCTTTGCGAGTGGGCTATGACGTGTCGGCTGCCATGCAGAGCGACAATGTGGAAGATACCCTGAATTACGCACAGTTGTACGAACTGCTGAAGTGTGAGATGGCGGTACCTTCTCGGTTGCTGGAGCACGTCGCGGGTCGCATCGTGAAAGCCATTCAGGAGACGTTTCATGAAGTCACCAGTATCGACCTTGAACTGACGAAACTGAATCCCCCGATGGGAGCCGTTTGTCAGGGGGCTGGTATTGAGATACATTTAATAAATGATAAAACTCAGTGACTTTGTCACAGTTTCTGCTGAAAAATCATTACTTTTGCAGCGTTTAAAGAAGATATGGGCAAAAAGATTCTTTTTCTCCTTGGGATAATGTGTTGTTGTGCAGTGCTTGCCAGTGCTGCCAACAAGAAGTTTGTGCTGGTTATTGATGCTGGTCATGGTGGACATGACGCGGGTGCTGTTGGTGCCATTTCGAAAGAGAAGGACTTGACGCTGCGTTATGCGCTGGCCTTTGGAGCTATTGTCGAGCGCAACTGTCCAGACGTGAAGGTTATCTATACACGTAAGACGGATGTGTTTGTGGAGCTGTGGCGCCGTGCAGAGATTGCCAACAAAGCCAAGGCCGACCTCTTTGTTTCTGTTCATATCAATGCTGTTGCTAGGGGGCGTAACGTTCACGGCTATCAGACCTACACACTGGGAAGCGGTGAAAGCGGAACAGGCTTTGACAAGAATCTGGATGTGGCCAAGCGTGAGAACTCTGTCATCCTGATGGAGGACAACTACAGGCAAATCTATCAGGGCTACGACCCCAATTCACCTGAGAGTGACATCATGTTTGAGTTTATACAGGACAAGAACATGGAACACAGCGTGGAGTTGTCAAAATATATGCAGCGTTTCATCTGCCGGGCTACGGGACGTCAGGATATGGGTGCCCACCAGAAAAATCTGGCCGTGTTACGATTGTCGGCTATGCCTGGCTGTTTGATGGAACTGGGCTTCATCTCGACACCCGACGAGGAGCAATTCATGAATTCGGCTGAGGCCCTGAATCTTTATACAACGGGATTCTACAATGCTTTCATGGCCTACAAAAGGCGTTTCAACGACAACATCACCATTCCCTACGAGCCAGACAGCACCCCTGCCATCGAGATTCCGACGGTGGTGCCGCCAACCACTACGACAACGCCTGAGCCTAAGCCTGAGGTCAAGCCTGTGCCAGAAGTTAAGCCTGTAACGGAGCTTGTTGCAATAGAAACTCCGAGGCCTGAGGCAGCTGCGGACGTCGCTGTCTTTAAGGTGCAGATAACTGCCAATTCCACCAAGCTCAAGAAAAATGCCCCGCAATTGATGGGCTTGCAGGATGTGGATTATTACGAGGAAGGTGGAATGTATAAATATACAGTTGGTTCTTCAACCGATTATAATGAGATTAGTAAGCTACGCAAGGAGCTGTTAGAGAAGTTCCCCCAGGCCTTTGTGGTAGCTTTCAAGAACGGCAAGCGCTACGATGTGCAGCAGGCCATACGTGAGTTTAAACAAAAGAAGAAATAAACGATTATACAAGATATGAAGATCCTGACAAAAGAAGTACAAATAGCCTTAGTGGCTATCGTTGGTATCGTGGTGCTGTTCTTCGGGCTCTCTTACCTGAAAGGACTGAGCCTGTTCTCAAACGACAATACCTATTATATTAAGTTTGACGACGTCAGTGGTTTGTCGGCATCGAGTCCGGTCTATGCCCGTGGCTTCCGCGTGGGTGTGGTGAAGGATATTGTCTATGACTACGAGAAGGCCTCCGACATTGTGGCTGTGGTAGAGCTGGACAAGCGGATGAACCTGCCGCGTGGTACTGTTGGGCAACTGGAAAGTGATATGTTGGGTAACATCAAGATTAACCTGACGTTTCCTGATGACCTGTCGGCGATGTTGGCTATAGGCGACACCATCCGTGGCTATGTCGATAAGGGTGCGCTGGGACAAGTGGCAGAGATGGTTCCCACCATTGAGCAGATGCTGCCCAAGTTGGATTCCATTCTTGCTAACCTGAATACGCTATTGGCTGACCCTGCTATAGCCCGTTCCATTCATAATGTTGATCAGATAACTGGTAATCTTACTACATCGACGCGTGAGTTGAACGTCCTGATGGCTCAGCTGAACCACGAGGTGCCTGGAATGATGACACGCGCCAATACCGTCCTTGACAATACTGGCGAGCTGACAGGTAAGCTCAACGAACTGGATCTTGCTGCCACGATGGCCAAAGTTGATGAAACGCTTGCTAACGTGCACGAAATGACGGAGGCTCTTAACAGCAACCAAGGTTCACTGGGCCTGTTGATGCGCGATCCTGCACTCTATAACAACCTGAATGCGACAATGCGTTCGGCTGACTCCTTGCTCATCGATTTGCGCCAGCATCCAAAACGCTATGTGCACTTCTCGGTTTTTGGAAAAAAGGATAAATAATCATAGTAATTTTTAATTTGTCTAAATAGGGCTGCTTCGGAAGCCTTTCTTGTGGCAAATCGTACAACCGCTTGATATATGTCACTTTCTAAGGGCTGACTTTAACGAGATGAAACAGTGGGTCGTCAGTGTGCAGTATTTTGCAAGTTATTGAATAGTAATGGCTTAGATATTTGCAAGCGTGTTTTTTTCTTCAATTTATTTGAGGACAATATAACGCTCCATCTTTTAGCAAGTTACGTCGTTTTTGAATATGATTTGCATAAAACGCGGATTTGTTTGTTTCAAAAAAAAATACGAAATTTGCAATCGAAAAATCAAGATCGCTTGGTTGATTCTCCATGAAAAGATCGCCTGCGAAAACCGAAACAATAAAACAATAATATTAACGCCAAAATGCAAAAAAGACATGAGGCGCTTTGGGACGACTGCCTTAGCCTGATTAAGAACAACGTCACAGAGCAGCAATTCAAAACGTGGTTCGCGCCAATCGTCTTCGAGTCGTACTCGGAAGACAACCAAACGGTGTTGGTGCAGGTTCCAAGCCCGTACGTGTACGAGTATTTGGAGCAGTACTACGTAGGTCTGCTGAGCAAGGTGTTAACACGTTGTTTCGGAGAGAATACCAAACTGACTTACCGCATTGTCACCGACAAGCAGCATAAGCTAACCCAGGTTGTCGAGGCTGAACAGCCAGGCGAAATTGAGGCTCCGCAGGCTACCTCACGTGGCAACAAGGCTCCTACGCCGCTTGATGTTGCTGTGCCGCAGGACCTGAATCCGCAGTTGGACATTCACAAGACGTTCGCCTCGTTCATCGAGGGAGAAAGCAACAAACTGCCGCGTACGGTAGGCATCTCTATTGCCGAGCATCCAGGCAAGACCACGTTCAACCCCTTCTTCATCTACGGACCTTCCGGCTGTGGTAAGACGCACCTCATTAACGCCGTTGGCGTACGTTGTAAAGAGATGTACCCGCGTAAGCGCGTGTTGTACGTGAGTGCTCGTCTGTTCCAGGTGCAATTTACGGATGCCCGCCGCCAGAACACCATCAATGACTTTATCAACTTCTATCAGACGATTGATGTACTCATCGTTGACGATGTGCAGGAGTGGGCAACGGCAGAGAAGACCGTAGCTACGTTCTTCCACATTTTCGATCACCTGTTCCGTCTGGGCAAGCAGATTATTCTGGCTAGCGACCGTCCCCCTGTTGATCTGAAATGGCTGCCTGAGCGTATGCTGACGCGTTTCTCCTGCGGACTGATTGCCGAACTGGAGAAGCCCAACACGCAGCTCTGCATAGACATCCTGAACGCTAAGTGCCGTCGCGACGGTCTGAACATCCCTGCCGATGTCATTGAGTTCATTGCTGAGTCGGCTAATGGTAGCGTGCGCGACTTGGAGGGTGTGGTCAATTCGCTGATGGCATATTCTATCGTCTATAATAGCAGCATTGACATGCGTCTGGCTGAGCGCGTCATCAAGCGTGCCGTCAAGGTTGACAACCATCCGCTCACCGTTGATGACATCCTGGAGAAAGTCTGCGGACATTACAAAGTCACCCAGCAGCAGGTGTTCAGCCGCAGCCGCAAGCGTGACTTCGTTATTGTGCGTCAGGTATCCATGTATCTGGCACAGAAATATACCAAGATGCCTGCTGGACGCATAGGCCAGCTCATTGGTAACCGTGATCACTCTACTGTTATCCACAGCTGTACAGCCGTTGAGCAGCGCTTGAAAGTCGATAAGGCGTTTGTGGATGAAATCAACAGCATAGAAACTTCATTCAAACTGAAATAAACAAAGAAGGCCCGGACAATCGTCTAGGCCTTTTTCGTTGTTTGTTATACGTTATTTCAGGATGATGCCGCCGTTGGGCTGTATCTCTACCTTAGCGTTACCTTTCTTGTCAACCTTCAGCATGGTAAGCTGTGGCTCGCCTTTTTTGTTGTCCGTATAGTAGTTGACGGTCTGATCGGCCAGCATGGGCAGCTGAAGCGTGAGTTTCTTCACGACAGGCTCGGCATTGAGTCCAGCGATGTACCACTGCGTGCCGTGACGACGGGCCAGCACGACAAATTTTCCTGGATAGCCGTCAATGTAGCGTGTCTCGTCCCATGTGGTGGGCAGCTGACGCAGGAAGTCGAGCTCAAATTGTGGCAACTCTGTCAGGTTGTTGGGCTGCATGGCCACACACTGGATACTGGTCTGCATGATGATGCCCGAGGCCATCTCGAAGATATCGGTAGTCTTGCGGGTGTGACGTGTGGCGTTGTCGCGGCTCATGTGGCGGTTCATGATGATGCCGCCCCAGTCCATGGTTGCCGTAGCGTTGCGGCAGAAAGGGTGCAGCGTGAGGTCGAAGCCCTCGCGGAAGGTTGCCCGTTCGCCAAAGAACAGGTTCTCTGAGGCCAGCACCGCCTCCGATGCCACGAAGTTAGGGTACATGCGCTCCCAGCCTCTGGGCAGCGTACATCCGTGGAAGATGACCTGCAGGCCGTAGCGGTTGGCATCGAAGAGGATATCCTCATAGAGCTGCATGGTCTGTTGCTTGTCGCCTCCGAAGAAATCCACCTTGATGCCCTTCACGCCGATGCGCTGGAGCCACGCCATCTCCTTGTCGCGTACGATGGGGTTGTTCATGCGCTGACGGGGTGTCTGCGGGGCGTCGTTTTCGTAGCCGTTGGAGTTGTACCACATCATGAGGCTCACGCCCTTCGACTGGGCATAGCGTGACAGCTCCTCAATCTTGTCGCGCCCGATGCGCTGGTCCCACCAGTTATCCACGAGGCAGTACTCGAAGCCCATGGCGGCTGCAAGGTCGATGAACTGCACCTGGTCGGCATAGTTGATGCTCTCGTCCTGCCAGAGCAGCCAGCTCCAAGTGTAGCGGCCTGGCTTGTATTCCTGTGACGGCTCGTAGAGCGGCTTCACGAGGTCGTAACTGACGGTGGTTTCTGCAATGTTGGCCAGTGAACCCAGCGTGATGGTACGCCAAGGCGTAGTACTGGGTACAGGAACGCCTGCTGTGGCTGTTCCGTTGCCGTTGTTCTCACCTGCATTGGGGAAGGCGATGGTGTAGCCTGTCGTGGCATCGAAGTCGCTCAAGTGGCTGCCCACGTAGCTGCCGTTGACATCTGTCTCGCAGACAAGTGCCCACATCTCTCCAATGTGAAACAGTGCAGGGAACACATATCCCTGACCCTGTGCCGAGCGTTCCGTCATCGGTTGGTCGGCCTGGTATTCCTCCTCGTAGCTGGGTTTCGTGCGCTCCCAACCTACCATCGGGCCGCTTTGGGGTGAGAGGAATGTCGTGGTGCCGTCAGGGAAACGGAACGATGATGCCTCCGACAGCACGATGGCACTCTTGGGGCGTCCTTCATTGTCGAACGGCAGCAGGTAATAGTGGAAGGCCACGTCGCGGTTGGTGACTTTGAACTCCACCACCATGGGCTGCTTTTTGGCGTTGACGAACGATGCCAGCAGGATGCTGACTTCACCTTCGACTTTCGATGCCTTGGTGCGTGTCATCTCGTAGTTCAACTGCTGCTTTCCGGCATTCCATTTCTCCAGGCTCAGCCCGTTGCTGAAGTCACCGTAGTTGGTCGTGAATCCTAAGCGTGAGCGTTCCAGTACGCTCTGTCCGTCAAACGTGACAGAGTAAAAGGCTTTGCCGTTGTCGGTGCCTACGCTGACGACAATGCGTCCGTCGGGCGACTTCACGACAGCTTCTTGTGCGCTGCATACGGCAGCAGCCAGAAGCATCAGGGGAATCAGTAATCTTTTCATCTTTATTATTTTTAGGTTCTAATTGTCTTCTGTTGGGCAAAGGTACGAAAATAACCCATAGGGAGCAAAAAAATCGTCTTTTATTTTGCTTTTCGCTTAAATTACACTATCTTTGCCCACAGAAATGATATAAACCTAAAAACATAAGATTATGAAATTAGACGGAAGACGAGAAAGCTCGAACGTAGATGACCGCCGGCGCATGGGCGGTGGTGCGAAGTTAGGTGGCCTGGGTATTGGCGCCATTTTGATTGCTGCTGTGGTAGGTTATTTCAGTGGTGGTACCGAGGGTGCCCTGAATGCTGTGGTCAACGAGGTGACTAACGCGCAGACGCAGACCGTCACACCCAACAACCGTGAGTTTACACAGGAGGAACAGGAGCTGGCCAAGTTCTCCAGCCAGATTCTGGGCGGCACGGAAGATGTGTGGACAAAGGTTTTCCAGGAGCAGGGCTGGGGTGATTACAAGAAACCTACGATGGTGCTCTATACCGACGGTGTGCAGACGGCCTGCGGAACCGGTTCAGCACAGATGGGTCCGTTCTACTGCTCTGGCGACGAGAAACTATACATCGACCTGACGTTCTTCACCACCATGAAGAAACAGCTGGGTGCCGACAGCGACTTTGCCTATGCCTATGTCATTGCCCACGAGGTGGGTCACCATGTGGAGTACCTGACGGGAACCTTGCAGAAGGCTCATCAGCAGATGCAGCGGCTCAGTCAGGCCGATGCCAACAAGGTCAGCGTACGCTTAGAGCTGCTGGCCGACTTCTATGCCGGCGTGTGGGCCCATTACGATAATAAGATGTTCGGATCGCTCGAGGACGGTGACATTGAGGAGGCCATCCGTTGTGCCCAGGTCATCGGCGACGACTATCTGCAGAAGAAAGCGCAGGGCTATGCCGTACCCGAGTCGTTCAACCACGGCACATCCAAACAACGCATGAAGTGGTTTAAACTGGGACTGGAGACGGGTGACGTGACAAGAGGGACGACCTTCCAGTGCTCTGATGCAGAGCTATAGTCAGACTTCCCCCTTTTATTTGTGCCTGTTGGCCCGTTGCTCACGGTATTTGGCTTTCTGTCTTGCAGAGCCACTACCGTGAGCACCTGTTATGTATTTCTTCTTCTTGGCCTTCGTCTTGACCTTGTCGTCCTCTTTCTTGGGACCACCGCCACGCCCGAACTTGATACCGTTCTCGAGGATGAGGCTGAAATCGTCTTCCTTACTCATAAGTCTTAATGATGGAATAAACGAACGCCCGTAAAGGTCATGGCAATGCCGTACTTGTCGCAGGTCATGATGACATGGTCGTCGCGAACCGAGCCGCCAGCCTGTGCAATATATTTTACGCCGCTCTTGTGAGCACGCTCAATGTTGTCGCCGAAGGGGAAGAACGCATCTGAGCCTAAAGCCACCTTCGTGTTCTTGGCAATCCACTCCTTCTTCTCTGCCAGCGTCAGCACCTCGGGCTGACGAGTGAAGAACTGCTGCCATGCACCGTCGCGCAGCACGTCGTCGTGCTCGTCCTCCGAGATATACACGTCGATGGTGTTGTCGCGGTCGGCACGGCGGATGCCCTCCTTGAAAGGCAGGCTCATCACCTTCGGGTGCTGGCGCAGCCACCAGATGTCGGCCTTGTTGCCGGCCAGACGGGTGCAGTGGATGCGGCTCTGCTGTCCGGCACCGATGCCGATAGCCTGGCCGTCCTTCACGTAGCAGACGCTGTTCGACTGCGTATATTTCAGGGTGATGAGTGCGATGATCAGGTCGCGCTTCGCCTCCTCGGGGAAGGTCTTGTTCTCAGTGGGAATATTCTCAAACAGGGCGGGGTCGTCCAGCTTGATCTCGTTGCGTCCCTGTTCGAAGGTCACGCCGAAGCACTGCTTGCGCTCAATGGGCTCGGGCTTGTATGTCGGGTCAATCTTGATGACGTTGTACGTACCCTTGCGCTTGTCCTTCAGTATCTCGATGGCCTCGTCTGTGAAGTCGGGAGCAATCACGCCGTCGCTCACCTCACGCTTCAGCAGCAGGGCCGTCGTAGCGTCGCAGGTGCCAGAGAGTGCCACAAAGTCACCGTAGCTCGACATGCGGTCGGCACCGCGGGCACGGGCGTATGCACAGGCGATGGGGCTTTCGTCCAGTCCCTTCACGTCATCTACGAAGTAAATCTTCTTCAACGTGTCGCTCAGCGGCAGGCCGACAGCAGCACCCGCAGGGCTCACGTGCTTGAACGAGGCAGCGGCGGGCAGGCCAGTTGCAGTCTTCAGCTCTTTCACCAACTGCCACGCGTTCAGTGCGTCCAGAAAGTTGATGTAGCCAGGACGGCCGTTAATCACTTCGATGGGTAACTCGCCTTCCGTCATGAAGATGCGTGAAGGCTTCTGGTTCGGATTACATCCGTACTTCAATTGTAGTTCTTTCATGTCTTCTCTTGAATTATGCTGCGAAGGTACGCAAAAAAGTGAAAAAAGCCAAAAAATATGAGCAATTTTTTATTCTTATTCCGGGTCACCTGCATAACTGCGTGTATTAGCCAAAGATCTTGACCAGTCTGAAGAT
>CAMVQS010000046.1 GCA_947169685.1 uncultured Prevotella sp.
GAAAGGTAATGGGCACAGCCAGCAAGCAGTTGGCAGGAAAGGCTGATGGCCGAGCCATCTCTGAGATTGTGAAGAAACTCCTAGCATAAGCTTTGATCCTATATCTGGAATTAGTGGCACAATAATGGCGTAGAGCACCGTAACTTGCTGGTACTCAGTATGTACATTAGACTTCAACTTAGACTTATTTACCTAAAACAAAAAGAAAGAACATGAAACAACAAGCGAAAATGATTACACTGGTTGTGTGCCTGATGTCCTTGATAGGCATCAGCACAGCCTCGGCGCAGACCCTCGTGCTGCACCATGTCAATGGCACAACTACAGATGTGGAGTTGTTCACCATGCCCCAAGTGAAGTTCCAGAACGACAAAGTGCTCATTACTTCTACCGTGCTCGACATGGAGTACTCCAAGAGTGATGTGCTCAAGTTCACCTACAAGGGTGGAACCTCAGGTATCTCCAGTCCTAAAGAGCAGGCCGACTACTCACAGGAAAACGGTCAGCTGGTGTTCCATGGTATCAAATCTACGGATAAACTGGCTGTCTATGCCGTCAACGGCATCCGCGTTCCTGTTCGCCTCCAGCATAGTGGCTCTTCTGCTACACTTTCTCTCTCTTCCATTCCTTCGGGTGTTTATGTGCTAAGTGTCAATGGTCAAACCTCCAAATTCATGAAGCGATGAAAAAGTGTCTATCTCTTATCATATTATTAGCCACCGTCACGCTCAGCGGAATGGCCCAGACCATCGGAGAGGCATTCTACATCTATCGTAACGACGGCCAGTTTAATGCATTCTTCCGCGACGAGGTTCAGAGAATTGAGTATTCATATTATGATGCAGACAGCGTCAGGTATGAAGACATTGTAACACAGGTTGTCATCACTGCTGACAGCGTATACAAGATTCCTTTGGCCGCTATTGATAGCGTGGGGTTTGTTCAGCCAGAGACGATCTATAGAGAAGGAACGAGACCTCTGGTTGGTGAATTATTTGATTATCTGATAAAGACAGAAAATATGTCGCTTACTTTCAGTTCATCAATACCCTCGGTTCTTATTCCAAAAGTCGAAGACAAAATAGTGGCAACGGAATTATCAGAAAAACTGCCAAACGGTTTTGTCGGAAAAGTGAGGCTTGTTGAGAACGATGCATCTGGCATTATCGTACATTGTGACAGTCTGGCACTTGAGGATGCGGTAAGCCAATTTTATAGTGTTATAGAGATAGTGAGCAATAATAGTGCTTCAACAAGAAGACCTGTAGAAACTGGCAGGTGGCCCTTGGATTTCAATCTTCCTATTATAAACATACCTATAGACATTAGAGCAGTCTTCACTCCAGAACAAAGATTTGGCAGAGGTGGAAAAGCAGACTTTAACATAAGAATCACTCCAACTGTTTCGGGAAGAATTGTGCGTATTGTAGATGACCAAACACGTATTTCTTATTTAAATCTTCATGCTGTGACAGACTATGAAACGACCACAGACATTGACATAGCAGGGGTTGTTAGGACAAACTTTAAGTTTATAAGAAATCATTGGGTACACAGGGATATTCCTGGCCCTTGGAGAATTCCTGTCTACGTTGCCTTTGGCCCTATTTTAGAAGCCAGTGGGGAACTTGCTGTTAGCACAACAGTAAATGCCGACTTTCGTCATACAGCAGACATCACTTTTTATCCTGCTACAATACCTTATTATTATGCGAGAATGAGTCCTTTTTCTCGCGCCTTGTTCCAAGTTACAGGTGTAGACCAATTGGTCAACGCAGTGAACACTGTTGACAACGACTTTCAAAACACCCATCTTGATGCAGACTGGGAATACTTTGCTGCAAGAGGGAATATAAGAGCTGGAATTGGATGTAGAATAGGTGTATCTATACCAAATCATGACGTAGCATGGATAGGATGCGAGGGTCAGGGAGGTGTAAGATGTGACGCCAAGATAGACGTAGACTTCGATGATTTAGAAAATGCCGAACGCAACACACAAATCTACGATGCACTTAAGAACAATAGTAGTTTTACGGTGATGCCTTACTGGGGTTTAGAGGCTGTAATTAGCGGCCTGCGTGATCAAGTTCAGGTGAGATTCGGACGTGATGACTATACTTTTTGGGGCGCAAAATGGAAACGCGATTTCCTGCCCATTTTCAGCGATACTAAAGTTACACTTGACGGTGGCACAAGTGCCAATGCTTCCGTCAATATTACGAATGACTGCCTGTTCCCATGGACAGTTGGATTCTCCCTCTTCGACGAGAATGGTAACAGGATAGGCGAACCGCAGTGGAACAACCAGAAGTTCTGGACGCGCAACGGTTTCAATCTCCCATTGAGAACCACGTTTGCCGACCTTGCTACAGACAAGAAATACAAGGTTTATCCAACCGTCAGTCTATTCGGTCATCCCATACTGGCCACGCCGAGCGCAGAGATTGACACGAAATTCCCTGTCACCCTCTCCGACTTCAAGGTCACGAACAAGCAGCATGAAAAAGGGGCATTCACCCACGAAGGTGTGGCTTACGACTATCGCTTCGACGTGACCGTCACGGCCACACTTGATGACGATGCTGAAGACATAGCGGAATGGGGCTATGTTTATCTCGATCCCAATGGTAAGGAAGCTTTCATTCCACTTAATCAGTTTGGCCATAGTTATACAGATGCACGTTGGGCATATTTCCGCAATGGCACTCCTCCATTCACCTGCACGCTCTATGGCTACGTGAAATATGTTGGTAGCGAAGAACCTGTTTATGGTGAACCACACGACTATCCGTTGGAGTATGTGGGGGGCGAAACCTCCTGCCCCGACTCCAACCACCCGCACTGGATAGACCTTGGGCTGCCTAGTGGTACGCAGTGGCGGTGCTGTAATGAAGGGGCTTCCACGCCGGAGGCTTATGGCGACTACTATACTTTCGGTCAGGTGTCATCGGCTCCGACTGATAACCAGAATGTGGAACTGCTACAATATTGCAAGTATGAATGGACGACACAGAATGGTGTAACAGGTGGAAAGTTTACAGGACCTAATGGTGGTATTATTTTCCTTCCCGCTGCTGGCTACCGTTGGTATTATGGGTTCAAAGAAGGTGGTTCTTGGGGTAACTATTGGTCATCGACGCCTAACATTCGCCCCGGACAGCTTCCCGAGAGCCTCCCCTGGGCATTGGCCTTCCGTTCGGACACCGCGTACTGTGTCGGCCTCCCCACTGACGCCGAGCTTCCCGTGCGCCCTGTGCGCTAGAACTGTAAGTGCATCCTTTTCCAACTTGAAATTCGCGCCTTGCCCAAATTTTTAGCAACACTCCACAACGGGGCTTCATCGGCCCTTTAGGGGCCGCCCCGCCGCCGAGTGTTGCTAAAAATTTGGGAGCATTTTCAAAAATCGTAAAAAATTATGTCAGTAACAAAAGAACTTATAGAAAAAGAAAAAGATTTGGTGCAAGCGGGCCAAGTCCGCGACTTGCACCTACATCGTGAGGGTACGTTCATCCGTGCCTACGGCTGGAGTGCTTGGCTTGCCTGTAAATACCTACATGATTTTAAGGTGAATAAGCGGACATTCAAAGGCATTGACGAACCAGTAGCATACATAGGTTTCCCCGAAACCAGTCTTGAAAAGTGGATACCAGAAGGAGCCGTTCAGCGATTGGAGAACGAGAAATACTTAGTTGTTACTTTGCCGGAATTAATGATAACCGATACTTACGAGACGATGGCAGCCGCATACAATGAGTGGAAGAATGCGTTGCCATTGACGGAATCAAATCCAGGACTTCGAAAGAAAGGCAGTAGCAAGGATGTTGGCATGCCTGAGGCTGATGATGCCCCTGTTACGCTTACCGCTATCATGCAACGTGTTTTGGCTTTTCCTATTGAGAGCAAGTCGCCTTTGGAAAGTGTGGTCTTTCTTTCTGAAATTAAAGAGCGGCTTGCCGCGTTAATTTAATTAAGACATAATGTAATAAAGGATGCACGCCAACAAACTGGAGTTGGTCAGTTCACAGACGGTCGGTCCTACTGCTCATTGTAGACAGCGGGAAAAATCTCCTCATGGAGGGTATGACGGCTGGCTTCGTTCCCATGAGGTGAACGATTCCGCTTATGAGTCATCAGTATCAGCAGACTGTCTCCGCATATATACGCTTCGCGGGGCCTTGTCCTTCCCGCTGCTGGCTACCGTTGGGGTGGTGAGTTCAACAACGTTGGTTCTAACGGCAACTATTGGTCATCGACGCCTAACGACGAGAACAACGCCTACGAATTGAATTTCAATTCGAACAACGCGAACTGGAACAACAACAACCGCAACAACGAGCAATCCGTGCGCCCTGTGCGATAGCACTTACCACCTTTATATTGTAAATAGGTAGTGCATCCTTCTATTCCCCCATTGATATTACATGTACCGACTGACCCGCGAACAATTACTCCTTGACCTGCACAATGCCTATTATGATGCTCGCTGGCATAAACGCAGCAAACCCTATCAACAGCGTTTCGAGCGTGATGCTGAGAGAAACCTTGAAACGCTTTGTGACGAACTACTGCTGCACAATTACCAGCCACAGCCCTCCACTTGCTTTGTCATTACAGACCCGAAGAAGCGCGAAGTGTTTGCCGCTCAGTTTCGCGACCGTATTGTCCATCATCTTTATTATAATTATGTACATGAGATGCTGGAGCGTACCTTTATACGCGACTCCTACAGTTGCATAAAAAGACGTGGTACACATGATGGCATAGCTCGCTTGGAACGCCATATCTGTAGGGAGAGTCAGAATTATCAGGAGCGGTGCTATGTGATGAAGATGGATATCCAGGGCTATTTCATGCACATCGACCGCCAGCGGCTTCTCGACATCACCTTGCGACAGTTGCGGCTGATGGCCACTCACAAAGTGGGAAAGGGCATGGCTGGGCGTTGGCACGACTATGTGGATATGGAGTTTGTGGAGTATCTCACAGAAGTAATAGTTCTCCTGAATCCTACTGAGGAGTGTCATCGGCGAGGCACGCTGCTCGACTGGCAAGGACTGCCACACAATAAGAGTCTGTTCCATAGTCCGAAAGGGTGTGGTCTGCCCATTGGCAATTTGACGAGCCAGTTGTTTTCAAATGTCTATATGAATGAGTTGGACCAATATGTGAAGCGCACTTTGCATTGCAAGCACTATGGCCGATATGTTGATGATTTCTTCATCGTTTCTGCCGATAAGGCATGGCTTACCTCTCTGCAACAGCCCATCAAGACATTTTTAAAAGAGCATTTAGGACTGGAACTGAATACTGGAAAGACCCGAATATGTGATGTCCGTCATGGGATAGACTTTTTGGGGACCTGTTTAAAACCACATCGCCGATACGTTAGTAATAATACTTTGGGACGGATGAAACCGAAGATAATCAGACTTCCACAGATAAATGTACATGAAAAGATGCGCTGTACGCTCAATTCATATTTAGGCCTTCTCTCACATTACAAGTCGTATCATCTTCGCCAGACTCTTTTTCGGAATCTTTCGTTTGTATATCATTATGGTTACTATCACAAGGGAATTACCAAGTTTGTGTTGTATCCGTTTTTTACGTGAGACTAGGACTTTTGACGAATGAAACAGCCAAAATTAGTGGCACAATAATGGCACAGAGCATTGTAACTCGTTGTTACTCAGTATGTGCTTTAAACTTCAACGAGGATGAGTATTAAAGCCTGCTGTTAGGTTTAAACAATTGAATACCAGCGAGATGAACAAAGATAATTTGTTTGTCTCGCTGGCGTTTTCTAAAAATATTTACTCAATTCTTTTGTCCCTTCTCTGACTTCCTCCATGATTTGCAAGCAACGGGCACGGGAGATGCGGATATTCGTACCAACGGCTATCAGGTCCTCGTCCGTAGGAAGGCACATCCTTCATCATACGCCTCGCTTTCTTGTACGGTTCTTATTGATTTCCACCAACTCCTCCATCGTATCGTATTTCGGTTCTGACAATAGTTGCATGATTTCTTCAGAGTAGCCTAAAGCCTTTGCCAACTTGACGTATGACTCCAAAGAGATGGAGTGCTTCAGTTCAAAGCGCTGAATGCTTGAGGCTGGCACGCCACTCAATTCTGACAAGCTTTTCGTAGAGAGTTTCTTCTCCAGACGTCTTGCTTTCAGATTCTCAGCTAACCGCTGCATGGTTACCTGCAGAGGATAGGGGTCAAAAACATATTTATTCTGCACCATATATTATGCTTAATTTGTAGAAATCGCATTTTATACACCATATATTATGTGCAAATATACTGCTTTTATTTGGAATAGCCAAACTTTTTGAAGAAAAAAGCAGTGAAGACCAACTTTTAAGCGGTGAGTACCAGCTTTTAGGATAAAAGCAGTCAAAGTGCAAAAAAATGCATCACTACCTTTCTTGAAATCCGATGAGTGCGAACGGGTGAACTTTTCTTTTGTTACCGACTCTAATATCCCATTCGCGAGGTGTCCACTTGTTTCTTCTGCTTCTCCTTGAAGTTGCCGATGCGGTAGACGGCGGTGAGAGAATAGTTGGTGTAGGGCATCCAGACGCGCATGGCGTAGTCCTGATGGGCTATCGTGGAACTGGTGCTCATGTGGGCATTCAGGATATTCTCACCCTTGGCCACCAGGCTCCACTTGCCGTTCTTCGTGGTGTAGCGGAGCGTGGCATTGAGTTGCAGGAAGGGGTCGATGTCGTAGACGCCCTGGATGGCCTTGGTCTGGAAGAAGGGATTGAGAATGAACTGGATGTTGTGCCGTTGAGAGACCTTGACCACAGCCATGCCACTGAAGATGCCCGCGAGACAGGTGCGGTCGATGGGCAGGTCGAAGAACTGGGTCTTGTCGTGGCGGTAGAGGGCGGTGGCATTGACGTTGCCGTTGAACCAACTGCCGAGGCGAAACTGTGCGGAGGCTTGCAGTCCGAAGTAGTTGGAGTAGTCGAAGTTGGTTTCCTTCATGATGACGGCCATGCGGTCTGTGGGCTGATAGGCCAGTTGCACGAAGTAGTCGGGCTCCAGCATGGCGAAGGCGGTGAAGGTGTATTTGCGATTGAGCTGCCACATCAGATTGATGTCGTATTTCGACATGGGCTTCAGGTCGGGGTTGCCCCATATCTCACTGTAGGCCGAGGCGTAGTAGATGCTGCTCATGGTGCTCCAATAGCTGGGGTAGACGGCCTCGCTACTGAAGGAGAGGTTGAGCATATTTTTTTCGTTGATATTCCACATCGCATTGAACTGCGGATAGATGCGCCACTCGTTCCACTGGGTAGCGTGATATTGCTCTGCCGTCACAGAGGTCTCGAGGCTCAGCGACTGGCCAATCTGTTTGCTCATTCCGACGTAACCGTTCAGGATGCGCTCGTTGTAATCAACATGCGAGGTGGCATCGGACAGTGGCATGCCGCTGGCATCGAGGGTGGTCTGATAACTGTTGTTGTTGGTGAACTGCGCCTTGCCGCCGTAGTTCAGTTCCCAGCCTTTTTGCAGCGCATGGGTCTGGTCGGCAGTGAAGAGCCACTTGCTCACCTTCTGGCGGCTGTCGACGTCGAGATTGCGGCTGATGTCATTCAGTTTTCCTTCAAGATGCTGTGTGCGCGGCTCCTGATAGTTGGTGTAAGACACACCAAGCTGCAGCCCGAAGGGAACATCGTAGGAGGCATCCACATTATGCAGATAGGTATGCTGGCGTGAGTTTTGCGTGGACTGCGCCGTGCCTGTCGTGGTGTTGGTCGAGCGGGTGCTGTTCCACTGTCCCGTATAGGCCAAACTCAGCCGGTGGTTGTCGCTGATGGTGTAGTCGAGGCCGAGACGGTAGTCGTGGTCGGTGCCGTCGCTGCGGTTGCGGGTCTTGTCGTTGTACGGCACGCGCTGGCCGTTAAGCGGATGGTTGGCCTCATGCTCCACCTGACCGTAGCCTGTGCCGTGGGTAAACCTGTATGAAGCGTCGATGCCCAGTTTGCCATGATTATAAATGACGCTGCCGCCCGCATAGCCCGTGCCGTATTTGTGCTGTCGCCAGCCGCCCATCAGCTGGCCTGAGAGCTGGTTCGTCCCTGCAAAGTCCTTGGTGACAATGTTGATAGCCATACCCCGCACATGGTATTTCGCAGGAGCTGATGGCATCACCTCGGCTTTGGCCAGCATGGCGGCAGGCATCTGGCGTAGCCGTTCAACCACTTTGTCGGCATTGAGCGTGGTGGGTTTGCCGTTGATAATGAGCGTCACGGCCTGACCTGAGAACATGACGGTGCCGCCCATCTCGCTCACACCAGGAATGCTGACGAGTGCGTCGTAGGCATTGTCGGCAGGATAGAGTTGCAGCAGCATGGGCATGTTGTAGACGAGGTGGCCGTTCTCTGTGCCCGACACAATGCGCTCACCCGTCACCTGCACACCGTTCAGCCTGATAGTCTCTGGTTGCAAGCGAATTGTTCCCACTTCGGGCTGGCTGCAAATCTTGTAGATAGTCTTGTAACCAACGTAGGTGATGCGCGCGAGGACTTTCGTCTGTTCATATGGAATGGCGAAGTAGCCGCTCTCGTTTGAGACACCGCCACTAAGCAGCGTGGAGTCGGTTGGGTTGAGAATTGCCACGTTGGCGTAGGCTACGGGCTTACCTTGTTCGTCAATGATGGTGCCTGTCAGACGGCGATCTGTCTTGTGCGTACATTCCACGAAAATCTTACGTCCGTCTTCATCGGTGCTTGTAGTGACGCGGATGGGATAAAAGCCTATCATCTGCTGAATGGCTTCAGGCAGGTGCTTATTTTTTACAGTTGTAGTGATACGGA
Organism: uncultured Prevotella sp.; assembly: GCA_947169685.1. Taxonomy (GTDB): domain Bacteria; phylum Bacteroidota; class Bacteroidia; order Bacteroidales; family Bacteroidaceae; genus Prevotella. Next base: position 8,838 of record CAMVQS010000046.1, read on the forward strand.
AGTCCTCCAGTTCGTTGTAGAGGAAGTAGATCGTGTAGCCTGTCTGTTGCTCTGCGAGTTGGTTTAAAGCATCGGAGAGCGACACATTATTATATTCGCGTGAGATGCGTTTCTGAGCCTGTGTGCTGACAGTTAGCAGCAAGGCAAGAATGAGAGTAATATATCTGTTCATGGCGGCTGACTATTTTTCGCTGGGGCTCAACACCCCGTCTACAGTGATTTGGTTATCCTTTAATGTGACATTCAGACGCTCGAACTGGTTGAGGTCGCTGACTACTTGGTCGATGCCTTTCTGTGGGTTCCAGACAAAGTGGAAACGGAGCCCACGGGCTTCATCGTTAGCAAATACGACTTTCACATCGTAGTGATTGGCTATCTCTGGCAGCATCTTCTCTAATGGAATGTTGTCGTAGATGATAGGTTGCACGGTGACGGTATCCTCTGGAAGTGAAGAGTGAAGAGTGAAGAGTGAAGAATTTGCTACCGCTATCGTGTCTGTCGTCTGCGGAGTTTCCTGCTTCTGGTATTGTCGGACGATGTGGACAGCGGCGAGGGTTATGCCAGAAACAAGTAGCACACCAATGAAAGATGCTGCTATCTTCATCCAATTGCGGCTTGACTGCTTATGCTGACACTTTTGATTGAATCTCTGCCATGCGGCATCTACATCGACAGTTTTTTTGTTCTGACGTTGACGGGTACTACGTTTGACTTCTACCATGAGGCGGTAGTTTTCGCGAGTATCCTCATCGTGGTTGATGATGTCTCGAATCTGCTGCTCGGTATATGCATCGGGATTGTCGAGCATTTCCAACAGTTGGCGGATGTTTTCGTTGGTCGTTCTCATTGTTGTTGTCATTTTAATGTTTACCGAAGTGATGTCTGATTTGCTGAATGCTCTGCATGAGATACTTGTAGGCAGTATTCGGGTTCAGACCCAGCCGACGGGCAATCTCACTGATGGTCAGGTCATCGTCGAAGCGGAGGTGGAAGATGCTGCGGTGCGGTTCCTCCAGTTGCTCGTCCACGTAAGTGGCAATATCGTCGAGCCGTTCCATCCGTTTGTCAATGGGTTGCAGGTCCGAATCTTCTTCTATGGGCATCAATCTCTTCACTTTGTCGTGAAGTAGCATCTGTCTGATTCTGTTCAGGCAGGCATTGCGTACGGCAGTTAGCAGATAATTGTCATTCTTAGGTGGAATGTCGCTGTCTGCCACGCGCAAGAAGACATCCTGCACCACGTCCTCAGCCTCTTCGTCATCGCCCAACAAGACACTGGCCAGATGAATCATCTCGCTGTAATTCTGGCGGAAAAGCTGTTCTATAAATTGCTTTCGCTCGGCCAACTCCAAGCGAGCTTGGTTGGCACTCGCTGAATCGCAATTTTCAAGTGTTCTCTTATCAAGCATATCAGTCTTTCAGATCGTTGCACCCCGTTTTAGGGCACTTCTATATATAAGACACTTCTGCCCCATCGTTTTTTTACGGAAAGACCAACTTTTTTCATTTTTTATTGAATTCGGGTATAAATTTTAGAAAAATATCTTAAATTATACCCGAATTGACATAATAATGTCGTTATGACTATCTGTTTATTATATCTATATTACATTCAGATAGTTTTTCAGCGCTTACATTCCGCCTCTGATGGTCTCAGATTACCTGTTTTTGTATCAACAGGCTCAAAAGATTTGTGATTTTCGAAATAATTCATTAACTTTGCAACCGAAAACTTCATAAAGCGATTGTTATGTCAAGAATAATGAGCCCCATCATCATCTGGCTGCTTTTGAGCCTCCTTGTAGTATCGTGCTCGAAAGTTGATAACACAGAGCGAACTCCTGTGCCTGGCGCAGAATTCCGTGCCAAGCTGGCCAGTCTGAACTGGGGCACAGACACTACCTTCGTCTATGGTCACAAGACACCCGATGTCGATGCCATCACCTCGTCACTGTCGTATGCAAAACTTATGCGTACACTGGGATATAACTGCAAGGCAAAGGCTTCCTCAGCCATCAATCGTGAAACAAGCTATATCTCGAAGAGACTCGGTTTTGCCATCCCCGAACTGAAGACATCGGTAGAGTCCAATACCCGTCTCATACTGACCGACCATACTGACTACGCACAGTGCGTAGATGGCGCCAGAGAAGCTATTATCCTGCAGAAAATAGACCATCACGTAGAAGGTGATATCCCCGATGCCACCATTCCTTTTGTCCGCAGGGAGATGGTGGGCTCTACGTGCAGCATCGTCTATGAATGCTACAAGGAACTTGGCGTTGCCATCGACGATGAGACAGCCAAGATCCTGCTGGCAGGCATCGTCTCCGATACGCGCAACCTGACAAAGACCACCACAAAGGGCATTGATTCCACCGCCTGGAAGACCCTCGTCGCGCAGTTGCACCTGGAAGACCAGATAGCCGACATCAACCGGCAGATGGCAGAGGCTGCCTACAACTACGACGGAATGACCGATGCGGAGATTATGCTCTCCGACTATAAGGAATACGAGATAAACCGTCGTCTGGTGGGCTTCGGGAGCCTGGCCTGCAAGGACGCTGAGATGAAACCGTTTATCGCCCGTATGCTCGCCGTCATGCCTGAGGTCATGAAGCAAAAGGGGCGCGACATGATGTTTGCTAAGATTGATAATCTTGTTGCCAATCCTGACCCTAAGGCTACAGATATCCCCTACATCGAAGAAGGTACTTACTTCATCTATTATGGTGAAGGGACAAAGGCCATTGCCGAATCCATCTTTGGTAGCTCGCTCTCAGAAGGTGTCACCTACACTTCCGAGAATCTGTCACGCAAGCAAATTGTTCCCAAAATCACCGAGCTGCTGCAGTAGTTTTAATCATTGTAACACGAAGTTTTAAATATTCAAGATTCAGAAAGATGAAACATTTTTTGACCTGTTTGCTGGCTTTGCTGGGGATAACTGCCTGCGGCCAAAACTTTGAGAATAAGGAGGTGAAAGAGTTTGCCGAGTTGATTACGGATCCGAATGTGGTGCTTCTTGATGTGAGGACGGCTGACGAGTTTAACGAAGGTCATATTAAAGGTGCAATCAACCTTGATCAGTTTAAGTCAGACTTTATCGAACTCGCCAAGCAACAACTACCCAAAGAGAAGACCATAGCCGTCTATTGCAGAAGCGGTAGGCGTTCTGCCCATGCAGCCGGTTTACTGGCGAAAGAAGGTTATCGTTCGGTAAATTTGGTAGGTGGTATTATCGCCTGGACCAAGGAGAATATGCCTGTAACAAAAGAGTAAATGCAATAAACAGCCTTTTTCTGCGTTATTAATATGTGTTTAGGCGCATATTGACTATTGTTCTCTTCATGCTCGCCTCTTATGAAGTCAGGGCGCAGTATGATGTATCCTTCGGCCATTATTGGGCGATGGAGCCTTCGTTTAATCCTGCTACAGTAGGAAAGGAAGCCAAACTGAATGTAGCTGTGGCCTATGCTCTTCAGATGGCAGGTTTTGAACATAATCCGAATACGATGTATGCAGGTGCAGATATGCCTTTCTATGTATTAGGGGCTTATCATGGAGTCGGTCTTCAGTTCATGAATGATGCTATCGGTGCGTTTACCCATAAGCGCTTCGGATTGCAATATGCCTTCCAGCCTCGTTTTTTGGGAGGTAAGCTGAATATAGGTGTTCAGGCTACGATGCTCAGTGAGAATCTGGATGGCAGCAAGATTGAGCTGGTCGATCCGACTGATCCGGCCTTCACGACATCTTCTGTTAATGGAACGGGCTTTGACCTGAGTCTTGGACTTTATTATCAGCATCGCAGTTGGTACGTGGGATTATCTGCGTTGCACCTGAATTCCCCCAAAGTGGGATTGGGTGAAACCAACGAATTAAGCATCTCGCCAACATATTATTTTACGGGTGGATACAATATTCAGCTGCCTCATCCGTTTTTAACTATACAGACCTCTGTATTGGGACGTACTGACGGAGTTGCCTTTCGTGGAGATGTGACAGCGAGGTTGAAGTACGAACACAAGAAAAGAGTAATGTATGCGGGCCTGTCGTATAGTCCGACGAATTCCGTGACGGTCATACTTGGAGGAAACATCCGTGGAATCCATATTGGCTACAGTTACGAAATCTATACCTCTGCCATCAGTTTCGGCAACGGCAGCCATGAGTTATTTGTTGGCTATCAGACAGATCTGAATCTATACAAGAAAGAAAAGAATCTGCATAAAAGTGTAAGAATACTTTAGTGATATGAGAAAGTGTACGATAGGACTCTTCGCAGTTGGAGCGCTGCTGCTGTCAAGTTGCTTTGGCAGTAAGATGGCATCGGCAGGAGGAGGTGAAGTGACAGGAACGGGGGGCAAGGCATTCTCAGAACCGACACCTTACGGCATGGTACTGGTAAAGCGTGGTCACTTGAAGATGGGTATTGAGCATCAGGACAGCCTGTGGGGGAAGAAGACTCCCCTTCGGGATATCTCTGTAGAAGGTTTCTGGATGGACGAGACGGAGGTGACAAATTCGAAGTATCGCCAGTTCGTAAACTATGTCCGCGACTCCATCCTGCGAGAGAGGCTCTCAGAATACGATGAGACCTACAAGAAGGTGATAACAGATAAGGACGGTGAGGAAATCGGTACTCAGTTGAACTGGAAGAAATCCCTGCCGCGTCGCCCGAACGAGGATGAGCAGGAAATCATTGATGCCATGTATGTAACTAATCCTGTGACAGGCGACAAGATGCTCGATTATCGTCAGCTGAACTATCGCTATGAGGTCTATGACTATACCTCAGCAGCCTTACGTCGAAATAGGCTGAATCCACAGGAGCGTAACCTGAATACGGATATCACCGTAGATCCGAATGAACAGGTGTGGATCTCAAAAGATACGGCTTACATTGATGATGAGGGAAGGATTGTCCGTGAGACGATCAACCGCCAACTGACGGGTCCCTGGGACTTCTTGAATACCTACATAGTGAATATATTCCCTGATACGACCTGCTGGGTGAACGACTTCCCCAATGCAGACAATGAGATGTATCTGCGCTATTACTTCTCCAATCCAGCCTACAATGACTATCCGGTCGTAGGAGTCACTTGGGAACAGGCCAATGCTTTCTGTGCCTGGCGTACGGAGTATCTGCTGAAAGGCCTGGGGCCGGCTGCCCGCTATGTGCAGCGCTATCGTCTGCCTACGGAGGCAGAATGGGAATATGCAGCCCGTGGCAAGGATCAAAACGAGTTCCCTTGGGACAATGAGGACGTGGCCAGCGGCAAGGGATGCTTCTTTGCCAATTTCAAGCCTGATGACGGCAATTATACGAAGGACGGTAACTTAATTACGAGTAAAGTCGGCATCTATGCATCTAATTCTAACGGCTTGTATGACATGGCAGGCAATGTGGCAGAGTGGACCTCGACCATCTATACAGAGGCCGGTGTGGAGGCTATGAACGATATCAATCCGCAGTTGAAGTACAATGCAGCTCCTGAGGATCCCTATCGCCTGAAGAAAAAGAGTGTAAGGGGCGGGTCCTGGAAGGATCCTGAGTCTTATATCCGTTCAGCTTGGCGCACTTCTGAGTATCAGAACCAACCTCGTAGTTATATCGGTTTCCGCTGTGTGCGCAGTCTGGCGAATACAACCAGCGAGAAAGTCAAGACAAAAGGAAAGAAATGATTAACAAAAGGAATTATGACAAGATACAGCAAATATAATTTCGTATATCGCATGCAGAAATGGATGGACAGTGTGCCTGGACAGACATTCCTGAATTATGCCTATAGCTGGGGTGCCTCAGTCGTGATTCTTGGTACCCTCTTTAAACTGACGCATCTCCCGGGAGCGAACTTCTTCCTTTTCCTCGGCATGGGAACGGAGGTGTTCGTATTCTTTATCTCTGCCTTTGACCGTCCGTTCGATAAAACGACTGACGGTATGGAATTGGATGTTCATCTTGCAGAGGAGAAACCTTCTGCTGCTGTTATCGGAGGTAATCAGACTCATGTAGACACTGAAGCGATTGCCGCAGTGTCATCATCTGTGGCGACGGTCTCTGGTGGTGGAATATCAGGAAGTGGTGTTACTGGCCTACCTCAGATGACGCCAGAACTCGAAGAAGCTACTACGCATTATGTTGATGAACTTAAACGATTGACGGAGATGCTTTCGCGTGTATCAGAGCAGAGTGAGCGACTGTCGCATGATTCAGAGGAAATGGAGAACCTGAATCGAACACTGACAGGCATCTGTAAGGTCTATGAGTTGCAACTGAAGAGTGCCAGTTCGCAGATTGGAACCATCGATGAGATTAACGAACAGACTCGTAAGATGGCGGCACAAATTGCCGATCTCAATAAGATTTATGCCCGTATGATAGAGGCAATGACTGCAAAGATGAACGTATAGACAAATGGCAATCAGAAAAAGACCAGTATCCCCTCGCCAAAAGATGATAAATCTGATGTATGTCGTCTTGATGGCTATGCTCGCACTGAATGTCTCGACGGAAGTGCTCAATGGCTTTTCTGTTGTGGAAGAAAGTCTGACCCGCACCACAAAGGGTTCTATTAAAGAGAACCAACTTGTCTATGATAATCTTGATATGCAGATGCGTCTCAACCCTACAAAGGTGGGTGAGTGGTATAAAAAGGCCCAGGAAGTGAAACACATGAGCGATTCTCTTTACAATTTCGCTGAGGAGTTGAAACTGGCTATTGTTCACGAGGCTGATGGAGAGGATGGACGGATAGAGGATATTAAGAACAGGGAGGATCTTGAGGCTGCAAACCAGGTCATGCTGGCTCCAGGAAAGGGTAAGGGCCGTGAATTATTCGATGCTATCCAGTCGTTCCGTAGACGTATCATCGGAATGACTTCAGATATGAGTAAAAAGCAGATTATTAACGGCAATCTTACGACGGTGATTCCTGCCAAAGCTAAGGCGATGGGGAAGAACTGGCAAGAGTATATGTTTGAGGATATGCCTGCCGCTGCGGCCATCACTCTGCTCTCTAAACTTCAGAGTGACGTTCGCTACGCCGAGAGAGAGGTCTTGCATACACTGGTGTCAAACATTGACGTGAAGGATATTCGTGTAAACCTATTGGACGCTTTCGTCATCCCTAATTCGAGAACGATTGTACGAGGAGATCGCTTTTCTGCTCGAATCGTAATGGCGGCTGTTGATACTACTCAGGTACCAGATATTTATATAGGAGGTCAGAAGGTGAATCTGAAGGATGGTCTCTATGAGACAGTCTGTGGGCGTACAGGTGACTTTACGCTCAAAGGGTATATGGAAACGGTTAATGGAAACGGTGATAAAATCCGACGCGACTTCTCTCAGGAGTATTCTGTGGTGGATCCAAGTGCAACCGTTTCTGCCGACTTGATGAATATGCTCTATGCTGGGTACAGCAATCCGATCAGCATCAGTGTGCCAGGCGTGCCACTGTCGAAGGTCCAAGCCTCGATGACTAATGGCACCCTCCAGTCTGTGGGGCCAGGAAAATATATTGCCCGCCCCGCCAAGATCGGGCAGGATGCAACGATTACTGTTACATCGACGAACACAGGGCATGCCCAGCAGATGGGCAAATACACGTTCCGTGTGCGTAAATTGCCTGATCCTACGCCATATATCTCTATGAAGGATGAGCACGGCAATCCTACCCGATTCAAAGGTGGCGGATTGCCAAAGGGGCAATTGATTGCGATGGATAAGCTTGGAGCCGCTATCGATGACGGTATTCTCGACATTGCTTTCCGTGTGCAGAGTTTCGAGACGGTATTTTTCGATAATATGGGTAATGCCGTGCCGATGGCCTCTGAGGGAGCTGCTTTCTCCTCGCGCCAGAGAGACACGTTCCGTAAACTCTCACGGAATCGTCGTTTCTATATCTCTCGTGTCGTTGTGGCAGGTCCGGATGGCCTGACGCGAACGCTCCAGAACCCGATGGAAATCATTGTAAAATAAAAAAAATAGAAGATATGAAGAGACTAATATTCTTGATGATGATATTGCTGATGGCTGATGCAGCGGTGGCACAGCCTAAGAAACGACGCAATCAGCAGCAGACGGATCAGCAGCAAAGGAAAAGTCCTTCCTCAGCCATGTCGATGCGTGCCCAGATATCGTTCCCTACAGCATTAGACATTCCAGAAGAAGTGGTCTGGCGTCGTGATATTTATCGCGAATTGGATTTGACGGATGATGCCAATGCCGGTCTGTATTATCCTGTGGAACCTCAGGGCAAGCAGCTGAACCTGTTTACTTATATCTTCAAATTGGCACAGAATGGCTATATCCCAGTTTATGAGTATCCTACCGACGGAAGCGACAACTTCAGTCCGGAAAACCGTGTGCAGATGCAGACTATTCTCGACAACTACCATATCTACTACGAGGAGCAAAACGGGAAGCTTAAGGTGGATAATAGCGACATACCATCGGCAGAAGTCAGGAAATTCTATTTGAAGGAGAGTGCCTATTATGATCAGGCCAACTCGTCTTTCCATATCAAGGTGCTGGCGCTTTGTCCTGTGATGTTGCGCGATGACGACTTTGGCGGAGAAGCTACTCAGTACCCACTTTTCTGGGTTAAGTACAGCGATCTGGAGCCCTTCCTGAACCGCCAGACCGTGATGGCAAGCAGCCTGAATAATGCTGCAACGATGTCGATGGACGACTTCTTTACACTCAATTCCTACCGAGGCAAGATTTATAAGACGAATAATGCTCAAGGCAAGACGTTGCTTCAGCTTTGCGACGGTGACATGGATAAGATGACTGCCGAGCAGAAGCGTATCGAGGCAGAACTGGCTGCCTTTCATAAGACCATCTTCGGTGATCAGGCAAAAAGAGACTCACTTGACAGTATTGCAGCTCTTGATGTCAAGCAAAACAAGAAAATAAGGAGTAAGTCTTCGACACGAAGCCGGAGTGCGAAGGCATCTAAGTCGAAACGCTCTTCCAGTACCTCCAGTAGCAACAGCTCGGCACGTGTAACCGTACGCCGGCAGAGGCACTGATATGTTAAATGTGTTTGAATTCAAGGTGGAACCAGACTTTTTTCGTATCTTTGCACCGTTATTCTAATTTAAAGAGTATAGTTATGAAAAAGATTTTGACCCTGGTGGCCTTTATCGCAGCCTTAGCACTTCCCGCTCAGGCACAGTTTGACTTTGGCGTTAAGGGTGGTTTGAATGTATCGAAACTGAGCCTCGACAAGAAGGTACTAACCTCTGATAATCAGATGGGGTTCTTCATTGGTCCTACCGTGAAGTTCACGCTTCCAGTCATCAATCTGGGCTTTGATGCCGCAGCTCTCTTTGATCAACGTTCAGGTGAGTTCGAGTATGATAATACGAGTACCAAGCTGAAGCTGCAGAGTTTCCAGATCCCTATTAATGTACGTTGGGGGTTCGGTATAGGCAATGTGGTAAATTTGTACATCTTTGCAGGTCCTCAGTTTGGATTTAATCTTGGCAATAAGGTTACGAGTTTGCTGAGTGATGGTGCCGAATGGCAGTATGAGAAGACTGCTATTTCAGGAAATGCAGGTCTTGGCGTTACGCTGCTGAACCATCTTCAGGTCTCTGTCAACTATAACCTGTCATTCAATAAGTCGGGTAATCTGGTTGTGAAGAATGAGAATGGTGAGCGGATTGGGTACAACGGCGATAAGGTCAACGCAAAGATGAATACTTGGCAGATAGCAGTCGCCTATTACTTCTAAGCCTTGTTCACAGACATTATCCTCCCTCTGCCGCTCGACGGGGTATTTACCTATTCTGTTCCACAGGCGTTGGAGGGACAGGTAAAAAGAGGCGTTCGTGTGCTTGTCCCTTTGGGCAGGAACAAAACCTATGTAGGCATCATTTCTGAAGTACATGATAAGAAACCTGAAGGATATCAGACGAAAGATATTCTTCAGGTTCTTGATTCTTCCCCTATACTGCTTGATTCCCAGTTACATCTTTGGCAGTGGATAGCTGACTATTACATGTCTCCTATTGGAGAGGTCTATAAAGCAGCTTTACCTGCTGGACTGAAAGCAGAAGACGGTTACAGGCCAAGAACAGAAACCTATATTGAACTGTCGCAGAAGTTCAGGAACGAAGCTGCGCTTCATGTTGCCTTGAACCTGCTGCAACGGGCACCAAAGCAACTGGCGGCTTTCGTTGATTATCTTTCTCTATCTGGATGGGATAGGAATGAGCCGCAAGAGATAACACGTGACGAGCTTTTGAATCAAGGGCACACCCTTCCCACGTTGTCAGCCCTGGTCAAACGCGGCCTTTTGCAACTTTATGAGCGCGAAGTGGGCAGACTGAATCATGGTGGAGAAACCTGTTTCGAGAAGATCAAGCCGCTCAGTCAAGTCCAGCAGGATGCTTTCAACCAAATACAGTTCTCTTTCTTGCAGAAGAACGTAACTTTGCTGCATGGTGTAACCTCCAGCGGGAAGACGGAAATCTATATCCATCTGATCAGACAGGCTCTCGAAAAGAAGAAGCAGGTGCTTTATCTCTTGCCGGAAATTGCACTGACTGTTCAGATGATGGAGCGCCTGCAACGGGTGTTCGGTAATCGTTTGGGAATCTACCATTCCAAATATAGTGATGCCGAGCGTGTTGAGATTTGGCAAAAACAACTTTCTACGCATCCTTATGATGTGATTCTTGGCGCACGCAGTGCCGTGTTTCTTCCATTTCAGAATCTTGGATTAGTTATTGTTGACGAAGAGCATGAAACCTCTTATAAGCAACAAGACCCGATGCCTCGTTATCATGCTCGTTCAGCTGCCATCGTGTTGGCACAGATGTTTGGCGCAAAGACACTTTTAGGCACTGCTACGCCATCCTTGGAAACCTATCATAATGCCAAGATGGGGAAGTTCGGGATCGTGGAACTATTCCAACGCTATCAAGGTATCGAGCTGCCAGAGATCCAGATTGTAGATATCAAAGACTTGCAACATCGTAAGATGATGAACGGTCCCTTCTCTCCTGTATTATTAAGTAAGGTACGCGAAGCATTGGAACGAGGTGAGCAGGTTATCCTATTCCAAAACCGTCGTGGCTATGCACCCGTGGTTGAGTGTAAACAATGTGGCTGGGTGCCCCATTGCCAGCATTGTGACGTGTCATTGACGTTCCACCGTCATCTGAATCAGCTTTCGTGTCATTATTGTGGTTATACTTATCAGGTTCCTACCGAATGCCCGAACTGCGGCTGTACTCAACTGCAAACGAAAGGCTATGGCACTGAGAAGATAGAAGCAGAGGTGCATGATATTTTCCCTGATGCGCGTATTGCCCGTATGGATCTTGACACAACCCGCAGTCGTCAGGCCTATGAGAGAATTATTGGAGATTTCTCATCGGGACGGACCAATCTTCTGATCGGTACTCAGATGATATCGAAAGGGCTTGATTTTGATAAGGTCAGTGTGGTTGGGATTCTCAATGCCGATTCGATGCTGAACTATCCTGATTTCCGTGCTTACGAGCATGCGTTTATGATGATGTCGCAAGTCAGCGGGCGTGCAGGGCGGAAAGGGAAGCGTGGCCTCGTGATTCTTCAGACCAAGAGCCCGGATCTGCCAATAATCCAGCAGGTCGTCCGTCATGACTACTCCTCCTTCTATCGTCTTCTGATAACTGAGCGCCAGCAGTTCCTGTATCCTCCTTTCTCCCGTCTGATCTATGTGTTCCTGAAACATCGGGATGACAGGACTGTCGAAACTGCGAGTATCGAGATGGTCAGCCGTTTGCGCCAGTGGTTTGGAGCACGGGCACTCGGGCCCGACAAGCCGGCTATTGCCAAGGTGAAGTCACTCTCTATTCGAAAACTCGTTTTGAAGTTCGAGTCTGGTATCAATATGTCCGAAGTGCGCAAATATTTAGCGCTTGCCCAGCAGCAGATGCTGCAAGACAAGCGCTATAGTTCCCTTCAAATCTACTACGACGTCGATCCTTTGTAATATTAGAAGTGGAGGTCGCAGCCAATACCCAGCACGCGATTGGTGCGGGTGAAGGTATCGCTGACAAGGGGCTGCGTGGAGGTCACCTTCTCATAGTTGCCATAGTTGGTTTGGAAATAGGCGGCCTTGAGCGTCACCACGTTGGAAGCTTTATAGTTGAAACCGAAGCCTAAGCTGTAGCTGTTGACAACAAACGACATGTCGTTCATGTAGGCATCCGTCAGCTGGTAGCGTGTCAGCTGTCCGCCAGCAGAGATGGTCAGCCTCTTGGTGACATCCCATTCAGCACCGCCCAGATACTCGTTGGTACCTCCGTCGAGCAGTTCCTGAGAGTTGTTATACCACTTCACATTTTTGTCGAAGAAGTGATGATAGCCGATGTTCAGGCGGACAACATCGCTGACATTCCACATGGCTCCGAGGGCAAGTTGTGCAGGAGAGTCCTCGTCGATTTTCTCACCGTCGCGGAATTTGTTGACAGCTGCTATCTCGCTGGCCTCGTTGACGGTCGACTCGTTCTTCATGCGGATCTGGGTCTTGAATTCGTACTTGGCTGCAAAGTTGAACTTGCCGACACGATAGTCCACGCCAATGATGGGGGCGATACCGACACTCGACTGGTTGCAGAGCAGGTTCACACCCTGAGAGTACTTCTGCAGGGCGTTGAGGCTGGTGCTGGTTGTGGCGAGTTGTGCACCAGAGCCTTCGAGTTGAGCCTTCGTGGCTGTCAGACCCTCGAGTTGGGCTGTCATCTCAGCAGGAACGGGCATTCCGGCTGCTTGATACTGAGCGATGCCTGCATTTAACTGGTCCATGCCTGCATTCACCTGTTCCAGTGCATTGTTGACATAACTGATGCCGCCGTCGACCATCGCTGTGGCCTGCTGCATGAAACTGCCGAAATTAACGTAGCCACCTGCCGTCTTGACTTGAATATTACTGATCTTGGCCTTATAGGTGGCATTGCCGTAGAGCAGTCGCAGACCACCATAGACAGAAAGGTTGTCCGTAATCTTATAGGCAGCACCGAGCTGGAAGCCAAAATAGTACTGGCGTCCCTGCATATAGCCGTCCATATCGTAGCCGCTTACGCCAGGAGCAGGCTGCCCGAGGGCTGCGGCTATCTGGTCGAGTCCGCCCAGCTGGTGGGCGATGCCGCCAACGACACTCTCGAAGGACCCCAGGCCGTCAGCAAATTCACAGCTGCCGCCACCGCCAGGGACGGAGAAGTTAAATTGTATGCTCCAGTCGCCTTTGTTATAGGCGGCCTGGATGGAGGGTATGCAAGGAGCATCGGCCACACCCTCGAAAGTCTTCTGGGTCTGTCCGTTGTTCTTACGCCCTAAAGCAAATACAGGATTGTTGCTTGTGATGGTACGTGTCTGGTGGGCATACTGCCAGTTAAGTCCGAGATGGAAACCCTCAGGAAGGAAGGCTACACCTGCCGGATTGCTGTAGACTCCGTCGAGGCCGATGGCTGCATCGCGGGCAGGATTCCTCAGAAAGTCGATACTCTGGTTTGTGTTGGTTAAAATACCTCCAGCCGTTGCTGTGGTTGTGGCTGCCAGCATCACACTGGTGAACACTGCATAGAATTTTTTCATATCCTTAAACATCTTTTTACTAAAATCGGGTGCAAAGGTATACTTATTGCACAAATAATCTCTGTTTGTGCACACAATATTAACAACCATTAACTAAAAATAGGGAAATTCCTGCACAAAAATCCTCATCTGTGCAACTTTTTCTTGCACAAATGAGGTGTTAAGTGTGCAATCATACCTTATTCAAGTTTCGCAAGTTCCTAACTTGCCTGTTTTAATTGATAAATTTCGACG
>CAMVQS010000047.1 GCA_947169685.1 uncultured Prevotella sp.
ACCTGGTCGTTCATCGTGGGTAAGTTCATGACCGACGGCGTGTGGTGGTTCTACCTGTTCTGGGCACCGGCCTATTTCTCTGACCAGTTCCACTACAAGACCTCCAGCGGCATGGGTCAGCTGCTTATCTTCGTGCTCTACGCCATTGTGACCATCGTCAGCATCTTCGGCGGCTACCTGCCCAAGCTCTTTGTTGAGAAGCGCGGCATGAACCCCTATGCAGGACGTATGCTCGCCATGCTCATCTTCGCCTTCTTCCCCCTGTTCGCACTGTTTGCACAGCCCTTGGCCATGTGGCAGGAAAGTCCCATCGACCCCGCTTGGTGGCCCGCCATCATCATTGGTCTGGCAGGCGCAGGACACCAGGCATGGTCAGCCAACATCTTCTCTACCGTTGGCGACATGTTCCCCAAGGCAGCCATTGCCACCATCACAGGTATCGGCGCTATGGCAGGCGGTCTGGACTCCATGCTCATCAACTACAGCTCGGGTAAGCTCTTCACCTATGCCGAGGGTCTGGGCTCAGAGTTCACCTTCATGGGTTACGAGGGCAAGCCCGGTGCCTATATGATTGTCTTCTGCTTCTGTGCCGTGGCCTACCTCATTGGTTGGGTCATCATGAAGAGCCTCGTACCGAAGTACAAGCCCATCGTGGTGGAAGACTAACAAGCTTCTCCCCCGTTTCATCATAGTAAAAGAGGATGTGCACAAAATAGTCGTGTGCATCCTCTTTGTTTTGGGCCATCAGCCATCACTTAGAATTCATATCCGAGGTTCAGATAGAAGTACGGCTCCTTGGTGTGGTTGCTGTAGCCAAGGGTGACACCGAGAGGTCCGGCTATCGTATTATAGTAGTAGGCAATCTGTCCACCAAGCATCGTCCGATAGTCCAGGAGATTCTTCAGACGGTCAGACTGCTGGGCACCGACCAGGCGGAGCAGCACGTAGCTGTTGCTACCGATGTGCTCCTGTGCCTGCAGCTGGACAGCCACGAAATGGTGATCGACGTACTCCATGTTGCCGACACCTGCAAAGGGCATCTGCTGCTCAACGTAGTGGCCGAACCAGTCGCCGCCAATGGTGTTTCCGAAGACGGCAGGAACGTTAGAGCCGAAGAGCAGACGGCCATAGAACATGGGCTGCAGGACAAAACGCTCACCAATGGGGAACGACATTCGCCAGTCGGCACTTATCGCACTCATGCCGGCGTTGTCATCGAGCCGGGCAAAGTTGTCGGTCAGGTAGGCATATTCCGCCTTGAAGTGTGCACCCCGCGTGGGGAAGTACCAGTTGTCCTCGCTGTTATAGTTCACCCGCGCACGGTAGCTGTAGAAGTGTTCGTTTTCAAGCTCCACCAGTTTCGCCGTTTCCGAGCCGAGCTTGTCACGGTAGTGCATATAGTCCCAGCGTAGTCCTAACTGCAGGTTGAAGTGGCGCAGGTTGAAGTTGAAGGGCAGAAACTCTGCCTGGAACTGGTTGTAGCGGATGTTGTAGTCGAGGTCTCCCTCCCTGTAGATATCCACGTCGTTGCGGCGGAAAGTGTAACTGAGTGTGGGACGGGTAAAGCTGCGGGGATGGACGGTAATCTCGCCACGTGCCATCATACGTTTGCCCAGTCGCAGCGTGATGTCGGTATTAATGGGTATGGCCGTCTTCAGCGGGATGTCGAGGCCCAGTTGCACGGCGGCATATTCCTCTGTGTCAAAGCGTACGCCAGCATGCAGCTCCACCGACTTGCGCTCGCCGGCCGTAAGGATGACCTGTACACCGTCGGACTCCTTCCACTTCTTGTCCTCCTCATTGAAGTGGGCGAGGTCTCGCTTGACAGGTCTGGGCAATTTGACGGGCACCAGTCGGCACTCGGCCGTCTGGTAGAACAGATCAACACGCATCGATGTGGTGAGCTCCTGTTCCATGCGGGCATCGATGCTGTCTTTGCTGTTCAGGAGTTCTTCAGCGCTTTTCAGGTTGAACTTCTGACGCAGGAAACGCTCGGCCTGCGGCGTCATATTCTCGAAGGTATAACCGAGCACGCGCTGCTTCTCCGTCATTACCTGCGGACGCAGCGGATGCAGGATGACGGAACGGAACGACTCGTCGATGCCGATGCGCTGTTTCAAGGCAATAATCTCGTCCCAGTGGCGCATGCCCTCTTCCTCGCCTCGGCGAATCAGCGTGTCGATGGCAGCCTGTGAGAAGCTAGCCGAGCCGTAGCCCTTGGTATCCACCTGCAGGTGCAGGTCGGTGATAGCGAGGTTCTCGTCGAGCTTATTCTTACAGTTCACGTCGATAATCTGACTGAGGATGCTCATGGTGCCACTCACCTCCTCGGCACTCTTGGGTGCTCCCTGTACGGTGACGCCGATGATAATCTCAGCCCCCATCTCGCGGGCAAGGTCAGCCGGATAGTTGTTCTTCAGGCCACCATCCACCAGCACCTTGTTGCCCATTCTCACGGGTGAGAAGGCTGCAGGGATAGCCATCGAGGCACGCATGGCCTTGGGCAGATAGCCACTATGGAAATCCACCTCGTCGTTCTCGATGATGTCCGTCGCCACACAGGCAAAGGGAATGGGCAAGTCGCGGGAGAAGTCGAGCGAGTCGGTAAATCCTACGCAGAGCTGGTTGAACAGCTCGGCCAGGTTCTTGCCCTTGATGATGCCACCCGCCTGCAGGTCACGCTTACCGAAGGTCAGGCCCGTCGAGAACAGATAGGTGTTCTGCTTTCTGCGGTCGTCAAGGCTCTGATGGCGCAGGTCCTCCTTGTCGGTAATAACGTAGCTCCAGTCCTGTACCCTCACCATCGAGTCGAGCGCATTGGCGTTGTAGCCGATGGCATAGAGGCCACCTATGATGCTACCCATCGACGTACCAGTGACGATATCGACAGGAATGCCCGCCTTCTCCAGCACCTTCAGCACACCAATGTGGGCCATACCCTTCGCACCGCCGCCGCTGAGCACAACGGCCACCTTTTTACGTTTGGTAGTTGTGCTATCCGTCTGGGCACTCACTTTACTGCTCATAACGCATAGCAGCGCAGCAGTTAATATCAACAGTATTCTTTTCATATTCTTCATAACGCTGCAAAGGTAAGGAATTATCATAAAAAAAACAAGTAATCTTTTGGTTTTCTTCTCACTTATTCGTACCTTTGCAGCCCAAAAAGAGATTGATTAGGCTTAACAAGATGACAGAAGTAAAAGACAAGGGTTTCCGCCACGTGATTCCGCTCCAGATTCGTTTCAACGATGTGGACAAGTTTGGGCACGTGAACAATACGATTTATTTTCAGTTCTACGACACCGCAAAGACAGACTATTTTGCCAGCGTCTGCAAGGGCGTGGACTGGGAGCGCGTGGCTATTATGGTAGTGAAGATTGAGGCTGAGTTCCTGGCACAGATCAAGGCTGACAGCCACATTGCCGGCCGCACGCGTGTGGTAAAGATCGGACATAAGAGCTTCCACCTGGAGCAGGACGTCATTGACACTGAGACGCAGGAGGTGAAAAGCCGTTGCCTCTCCGTCATGGTGCTCTACGACCTGGAGCATCACGAGACAATGCCTTTCCCTGACGAATGGCGCCGCGACATCTGCAGCTTCGACGGGCTGGAATATGTGGCAGAGACTGCCAAACGTTAAATTATCCTAAAATAACGATCGTCTCTCAACTCTCAACCCCCAACTCTCAACTAAAATGATTACCTTTGCACCCGATTTCGGAAAATCCGAAGCATCTAAAGACGTTAACCGTTGTGATTAAGGCGGTAAGGGCGTCCGAAGGATGTTAATAATCAAAACAACATTAATCAAAAAAGTTATGTATTTAGATCAAGCTAAAAAAGCAGAGATTTTCGAGCAGTACGGCAAGAGCGCCACTGACACCGGTTCAGTAGAAAGCCAGGTTGCCCTGTTCTCTTATCGTATTTCTCACCTGACAGAGCACCTGAAGAAGAATCACAAGGACCACGCTACTGCACGCAGCCTGACCATGATGGTAGGTCGTCGTCGTAAGTTGCTGAAGTACCTTCGCGAGCGCGACATCGAGCGCTACCGCGCACTCATCAAGGCTCTCGGACTTCGTAAATAAGGAGAGAATCATAAGAAAAAGAAAGGTTGTGTTCACAAGACACAACCTTTTTTATTTCCTTATTTCTTCCAACGGCTTCATGACGAACTCCCGCTCATGCATGAGGGGATGGGGTATCTTCAGGTCGGGCTCATCGACAGTAAGGTCGTCGTAAAGCAGGATATCGATATCGATAATACGGTCCTTGTATTGGCGGTTAACCGATTTCTTCCGGCGTCCCATCTCACGTTCTATCTGCTGCGTCAGCTGAAGCACCTCACGTGGTGTATGCTCCGTCTCGCAGCAGACGACGGCATTGACAAAGAGGTTGCTGGACTGGAAACCCCAAGGCTCGGTAACATAAAGCGTTGATTGGCGCACGACGGCACCAACCAACGCTTGTATCTTGCGGACAGCTTCGCGGATATGCTGCTCCTTATTGCCTAAATTGGAGCCGAGGCCCAGATAGACGGTATGCATAAGCGCCCTGTTTAGTCATTGAGCAACAGCATGGCATCGCCATAACAGCCGAACTTGTAGCCATGCTTCATAGCAAGCTTATAGGCTTCCATGACGATGTCGTAGCCTCCGAAGGCTGCTGCCGTCATGAGCATGGTGGATTCGGGATGATAGAAATTGGCGATGAGAGAGTCGGCCATTCCGAATTCGTAGGGCGGGAAGATGAACTTATTGGTCCAGCCGTCGTACTCCTTCAGCAGTCCGTCGGTACCTACTGCCGTCTCCGTAGCACGGGCTGTGCTGACACCGACAGCGCAGATGTGGTGGCCGTTCTGCTTGGCCTCGTTGACAATATTACAGGCCTCAGAGCCAATAATCATCTGCTCGGAGCTCATCTTGTGCTTGGTCAGGTCTTCCACCTCGATGATATCGAAATTACCCAGGCTGCAGTGTACGGTAATATAGGCAAAGTTCACGCCACGTATCTCAAGCCGCTTCATCACCTCACGGCTGAAATGCAGTCCTGATGCCGGAGCAGTGACTGCTCCCTCGTTCTTGGCATAGATGGTCTGGAAGTTTTCGGCATCATCGGGTTCCACGTCACGACGGTCAACGATGTAACGAGGCAGCGGAGCAGCTCCCAGCGCAAAGAGCTCCTGTTTGAACTCATCGTGCGGACAGTCGTACAGGAAGCGTAACGTACGGCCGCGGCTGGTGGTATTGTCAATCACCTCGGCCACCATCGGTCCGTCTTCGTCGAAGAAGAGCTTGTTGCCAATACGGATCTTGCGTGCAGGTTCCACCAGCACGTCCCACAGACGCAGCTCAGGATTCAGCTCACGCAACAGGAACACCTCGATTTTGGCATCGGTCTTTTCCTTTGTTCCAAACAGACGGGCAGGAAATACCTTCGTATCGTTGAAGATAAAGGTGTCGCCCTCGTCAAAATAATTGACAACATCACGGAAAATGATAAAGTCCTCGGTATCGTTGCCTTCCTCGTCTTTCTTAAACATGTCGATGGTCTGACTTTTGCAGTGGACGACCATCATGCGACATTCGTCACGACGATAAATCTTTTCAACGGTACCGTCCTCGTTCTCGAAGGCGCGGTATGGCGGTTCAAGAGCCACGAGCTCATCGGGCAGCTTAAATTTGAATTGTGATAGTTTCATATATTCTTATTGTCTTCAATTTCTTGTTGTTCGAGCCACTGGGGGAAGTCGTCCAGTGTCACACAGTCTTCGATACGCACGTCGCCCAGCTGGGTTCTACAGAGGGCTGTCAGATAGGCACCGCTGTCGAGAGCCCGTCCGATGTCACGAGCCAGGGAGCGGATGTAGGTACCTTTTCCGCAGACCACACGGATGCTGAGCAGCATTTTCGCGGCATCGAACGCCAGCACCCGTATGTCGTCAATCCTGACGGGCTTGGCCTTCAGTTCCACCTGCTGTCCCTTGCGCCTCAGGTCGTAGGCACGGTCGCCATTGACCTTGACGGCAGAATAGGACGGCGGCACCTGCATGACGTCGCCCACGAACAGCTGCAGTTTCTCGTCAATCAGCTCGCGTGTGATGTGGGCTGTCGGGAAGGTGGCATTCACTTCGTGCTCCTTGTCGTAACTGGGCGTCGTGGCTCCGAGCTGCAGGGTGGCGGTGTATTCCTTGGTGTGCAGCTGCAGGCGTTCAATCTCCTTGGTCTTCTTTCCCGTACACAGAATGAGCACGCCGGTTGCCAAGGGGTCAAGTGTTCCGGCATGGCCGATTTTCACGCGACGCACACCGATTTTGCGCGACACCCGGGTACGGACGAATGCCAACGCACCAAACGACGTCATGCCGTAGGGCTTGTTCAGATAAATGAATTCGCCTTGTGTGAAGTTCATTAGTCAACCATAGCGAGTGAATGACCGGTCAGCAGCAACACGATGATGGCGCCGCCGACAATGATACGATAGATGCCAAATGCCTTAAAGCCATATTTGGTGAGGAAGCTCACAAACCACTTCATGGCAAGCAGGGCCACGACAAAAGCCACGACACAACCAAGAATCAACATGGTGATATTATGGGACGTAGCCCACGACGCATCTTCCTTCAGCAGGTCCAACAGGTCGAGCAGCGTGGCACCGGCCATGGTGGGAACTGCCAGGAAGAATGAAAACTCGGCAGCACGCTTACGGGTCAGTCCCTGAGTCATGCCGCCAACGATGGTAGCCATGGAGCGTGAGACACCGGGAATGACGGAGATGCACTGATAAAGGCCAATGTTGAAGGCCCGTTTCTCGTTCAGCTGATTGGCATCGCTTCCCTTGTTGAACAGCTTGTCACAGAACAGCATGAACACACCACCGACCACCAGCATGACGGCAACAACCAGGACGCTATCCAACAGCCAGTCGAGCAGCCCCGACTTCTTGGCTGCCAGTCCGATGACGACGGCCGGCACGACACCCACTATCAGCAGCCAATAGAAGTAGAACTTGTGCTTCAACTTCTGAAGCGTGCTGCTGCCTTCGGGGGCCGGCGAATGGTCGAACTGGAAAAAACGCTTCCAGTAAAGACAGACGACCGACAAGATGGCACCAAACTGAATGATGAACGTAAAGGCATGAATAAAAGCCTTGTCGGGCTCGCTGAGCGTGTCAGAGGAAAGGCCCAGCAGGTGCTGGGTAATAATCATGTGTCCGGTAGAAGACACCGGCAGGAACTCCGTGAGCCCTTCAACAATAGCTATAATAATTGTGTCGAGCCACGTCATGCGTTGGTGTCCTCCTCCTGATTAGTGTTTTCCAACTTCTTGTCCTTAGGCTTATGCAGAACGGCATAAATCATGAAAATGAAGCCAAAGAAACAAACCGCAGGAGCCAGCTTGATGCGACGAGCACTAAAAATGTCCGGGTCATACTGCTCGGCCGTGGAGCCTCCACCGCTCATCAGCAGGAAACCGATAATCACCACTGCCATACCAACAGCCAACAGGATAAAGTTGACGCGGTCGAAAGCAAAATTTCTTCTATCCATTTCTATCTTTAACTTTTTAACCTTTTAACCTATATCTTATACAACTCGCCTGCCGTCATGCGCAGGAAACGGTTGACAGCCAGGTAAGCACATACAGCTGTTATGATAATGCCAAACAGCAGGACGGCCGTGGCCGTAATCGTCAGTTCCGGCCAACCGATGATATTTACTAATCGCGGTTCCAGGACATACAACCCATAAATGCCCAAGCCTAAAAGGGCAATGGCCAACAAGGCTGCCGCAATGCCCACCCCGACAGCACGGCGCAGGAAGGGACGGCGAATGAAGCCCCATGAGGCTCCCACCAGTTTCATGGTATGAATCAGGAAGCGGCGTGAATAGACGCTCAGACGCACGCTGTTGCTGATGAGCGAGAACGACACGAAGGTGAGCAGGCCAGCCAGCACCAATAGAATCAGGCTGATGTTACGCAGGTTGGCATTCACCTTGTCCATCAGGTCTTCCGGATAGCGGACCTCCGCGATTTTCGGAATGGAGAGAATCTCCTTCTTCACCCCCAGCACAGAGTCAGAGTTGGCATACTGGTCGGCCAGTTGAATCTCGAAGGTGGCGGGAAGGGGATTGAAGCCCACGAACTCCTGCGGGTCAGTGCCCAGTTTTTCAAAGTTCTCTTGCAAGGCACGCTCCTTACTGATGTAGGTGATGTGATGCACGTAGGGACGAACCCTCAGACGGTTATAGGCTGCCCCGCGTTCCTGCTGGGTCATGTTGTCGCCTAACTCTACGGTGACCGTGAGGTTTTCCCTGACGTATGACGAAAGATTGCGTGCTGTCAGTACGGTGAACACCACCATACCAAGAAGAACCAGCACCATAGTGGTGCTTATACATAATGTTACGACCTGCAATCCGTGGCGGCTGCCGGCTGTTTTTGATTTCTTTGCCATTACTTTTTTCCGATGTAATACACCTAATTTCGTGCAAAGGTACGAAAATTAGTTTTTAGTTTTTAGTTTTTAGTTTTTTAGTTTTGGGGTTTTAACATCTTTTGGCATAAATACTCTGAACTCTAAACGCTAAACTTTAAACTTTTTACTACCTTTGCGGGCACTATGAGTACTGTTATCTATCCCTCGCCCATCTTCGGCCCCATACATAGCCGCCGGTTGGGCATTTCGTTAGGCATCAATCTGCTGCCTGCCGACGGCAAGGTATGCTCGTTCGACTGCATCTATTGCGAGTGCGGATTCAACCATGACCATCGCCCTACCCTTCCCCGGCCTACCCGTGAAGAGGTGGCCACTAAACTGGAAGCCAAACTAAGGGACATGCAGCAGAAAGGACAACTCCCTGACGTACTAACCTTTGCGGGAAACGGCGAACCCACCAGTCATCCGCATTTCGCTGAAATCATCGACGACACCATTCGTCTGCGCAACCAATACTGTCCTCAGGCCAAGGTCTCCGTGCTAAGCAACTCCACGTTTATCCAGCGTCAACAAGTACACGATGCGCTGATGCGTGTTGACAACAACATTCTGAAACTCGACACCGTCAATGCTGACTATATCAAAAGGGTTGACCGTCCTGTAGGGAGCTATGATGTCAACCTCATCATTGAACGTCTCAAGGCTTTTAACGGTCACGTCATCATACAGACTATGTTTATGAAGGGAGAAGCCTCACCCCAGCCTTCTCCGAGGGGCGATGGAGCGACAACGCCGCTGAGTGTGGATAATACGGGCGAAGAATATGTCGGTCCATGGCTGGAAGCCATCAAAGCCATTGCTCCCCAACAGGTGATGGTCTATACCATTGACCGTGAGACACCGATGAAAGGGCTGGTAAAGGCCACCCATGAGGAACTGGACGCCATCCGCGACCGCGTGATAGCTCTCGGCATACCATGTTCTGCCTCCTATTAAGAACACTATAGCATCTATAGCTTCTATAGCAACTATAGTATCTATAACCACTATCAGAAAAAAATGGAAAACAAAGACGAACAATACATGCAACGGGCACTTGACGAGGCCCGCCTGGCACTCCAGGAAGGCGAGATACCCATTGGCGCCGTCATAGTCTGCAAGGATCGTATCATTGCCCGTGCCCACAACCTGACAGAAACACTCTGCGACGTCACTGCTCACGCTGAGATGCAGGCCATTACATCGGCCGCCAATCTATTAGGAGGCAAATACCTCACTGACTGCACACTCTATGTCACCGTGGAGCCCTGCGTCATGTGTGCAGGAGCCATCGGTTGGGCACAGATTCCCCGTATCGTCTATGGCACGACCGACGAGAAACGTGGTTTCCACGAGTATGCCCCACATGCCATGCATCCCAAGGCAACCGTCACTGGGGGCATCCTTGAGGAGGAATGTCGTCAGCTCATGCAGGATTTTTTTAAGCAGAAACGCTCATAGAATCACAAATTTTATTATCTTTGCACCATGATTGACAGAGCAACAGTCGATAAGATTATGGACGCCACGAACATCGTGGAGGTGGTTGGCGACTTCGTTAACTTACGCAAGGCGGGAGTTAACTATAAGGGACTGTGCCCGTTCCACGATGACACGACACCGTCGTTCATGGTATCGCCGGCAAAACAGATATGCAAGTGTTTTGCCTGTGGCAAGGGAGGCACAGCCATCAACTTCCTCATGGAGCATGAGCAGATTACCTATGTGGAGGCGCTGCGATGGCTGGCACGTAAATACAACATCGAGATTGAGGAGCGTGAGCTGACAGACGAGGAACGCCGTCAGCAGTCGGAGCGTGAGTCCATGTACATCGTCAGCGAGTGGGCAAAAGACTGGTTCCACAATATCCTGAAGAACGACCCCGATGGTATCGCCATCGGCAAACAGTATTTCCGCAGTCGCGGCATTCGCGATGACATCATCGAGAAATTCCAGCTGGGCTTTGCCCCCAACAAGCGTACGGCATTGTCGGAAGCTGCCCGCGAGAAAGGTTATAAGAACGAGTTTCTGGTGAAGACAGGACTGTGTATTGAAAATGAGCGGGGCATCTACGACCGTTTCTCCGGACGTGCCATCTTCCCCTGGCTGAACGTCAGCGGCAAGGTGGTGGCCTTCGGTGGACGCGTGCTGGATGCACGCACCAAGGGCGTAGCACAGAAGTACGTCAACTCTCCCGACTCGGAGATCTATCACAAGGAGCGTGAGCTCTACGGCATCTTCCAGGCCAAACGGGCCATCGCCAAGGAGGACTGCGTATATATGGTGGAGGGCTACACGGACGTCATTGCCATGCACCAGTGTGGGCTGGAGAACGTGGTGGCCAACTCAGGTACGGCATTGTCGGTCTATCAGATACGCCTGCTACACCGTTTCACCCAGAACATCGTACTGCTCTACGATGGCGACGAGGCTGGCATCCATGCTGCCATGCGTGGAACGGACATGCTGCTCAGCGAGGGCATGAACATCAAAGTGCTTGTGCTGCCTGACGGCGACGACCCCGACTCGTTCAGCCGCAAGCATACCGCCGAGGAGTTCAAAACATATATTGAACAACATCAGAAAGACTTTATACAGTTCAAGACCGACCTTATGCTGAAGGGCGTTACCGACCCTGTGAAACGTAGTGAGGCTATCAGCAGCATCGTCAAGAGCGTCAGCGTCATTCCTGACCCCATCAAGCGTGACACCTATCTGCATGACTGTGCCACACGTCTGGAAGTCAACGAGAAGACGCTCATCAATACGATGAACAACTTTATCCGTGCCAACCGCGAAGAGAAGAGGAAGGCAGAAGCCCCCTCCATCCTCCCCCCATCAGGGGAGGCTTCAAGCGCACCAATAGCCTCCCCTAATGGGGGGAGGTTCTTTGCAGAGCAAAGCGGCAAAGCCGAGCGGGAGGGGGCTGTCACTCCCATCGAAACCCTTCTCATCCGCATGGTCATTCGCCATGGCGAGGAGATTATCTTCGAGGGACTAGAGACAGAAGACGGCGGGACCACCAACCTGACCGTGGCACAATACATTGACTACGACCTGTCACAGGACGGCCTACAGCTGTCGGACGAGCGCTACCAACGCATACTCGCTGAAGCTGTGGAGCACAGCAGCGAACCGGGATTCAAGGCAGAGACATACTTTGTGCGCCATCCAGATCCCACAATCAGCCAACTGGCCGCAGACCTTGCCATGAGCCGTTATCAGCTCAGTGCCAGCATGAGCGTTCCACAGCGTGAAGGCAGTCTGGTAAGGCAGGTCACCCATCTGGTGCTCGACTACCGTATGAACGTCGTGGAACAACAACTGAAACAGTTGCAATTGCAGCTTCGCGAAGCCGTAGCTGATATGGAGAAAGTAAGAGTTCTGATGACACAACTCAAGCAGACCCAGGAGCTGCGTAACGCACTGGCAAAACAGTTAGGAAACGATGTAATCAGTTGATATGCACGGACTTTATATTACAGGTGTCGTTCTCTATTGGATTATCGCGACAATTGCCATTATACATGTCGTGATGGACAACCGCCAACCAGCCAAAACCATGGCATGGGCGCTGGTCATCTATTTCGTGCCTATCGTCGGTATCGTGCTATACCTGTTTTTCGGTGTCAACACCCGCAAACAACGTTTAGTCAGCCAGCGCTCACTAGACCAGCTGACCAAACGGTCGATGCTGGAGTTCGTGGAACAGCGAAGCCTGCGACTGCCCGACAACCATAAACAGCTCATCGACCTCTACGTTAACCAGAACTTCTCACTGCCCTTCAAGGACAACAACATCCAACTGCTTTGTGACGGAAAGGAGTTTTTTCCTGCACTCTTCAAGGCCATAGGGGAAGCCAAAGACCATATTCACCTGGACTTCTACATCATTGAGGATGATCCGCTGGGGATGCTGCTCAGCGACATGCTCATCGATAAAGCACGTCAAGGCGTTGAGGTACGCATCATCTATGATGACGTGGGCTGTTGGAATGTGAAGCATCGTTTCTTTGAGCGGATGCGTGAAGAAGGCATTGAAGTAGTGTCTTTCCTGCCCGTACGTTTCCCGTCGTTTGCCAA
Source organism: uncultured Prevotella sp. (assembly GCA_947169685.1). Lineage (GTDB taxonomy): Bacteria > Bacteroidota > Bacteroidia > Bacteroidales > Bacteroidaceae > Prevotella. The sequence goes on from CAMVQS010000047.1 coordinate 12,565, forward strand.
CAAGGTGAACTACCGTAACCACCGGAAATTGGTGATTATCGACGGACGGATTGGTTTTATCGGCGGCATGAATGTGGCATTACGCTATTGGCAGGGAACGGGGACGCAGCCTTGGCGTGACACGATGGTACGTGTGGAAGGCAGTTCCGTCTATGGTCTGCAACGTGCCTTTCTCATTGACTGGTACTTCGTGGACCGTACGCTCATCAGCGCCCGGAAATACTACCCGCCACAGCAGACATCCAAAAGCCAGAAGACAATAGAAAACAACTGCGTAGCACAGGTGGTGACCAGCGGACCGTCATCGCCCTATCCAGAGATTATGCAAGGCTACGTACACGTCATCTCCACCGCCAAGAAGAGCATCCTGATGGAGACGCCTTACTTCCTGCCCACCGAACCCGTTCTCTTTGCGCTGAAGATGGCAGTCCTGGGCGGTATTGACGTGCGTCTCATCGTCCCCATGCGTAGCGACGGCCGTTTCGTGGAATGGGCAAGCCGCAGCTACCTGCGCGAGATGGCAGAATCAGGCGTACAGGTTTATCTGTACCGCGACGGTTTCATACACTCCAAAACCATGGTGGTGGATGACTCTCTGAGTACCTGCGGCTCTACGAACATCGACTTCCGCTCGTTCGAGAACAACTTTGAAAGCAACATCTTCATCTACGACGAGCAGACAGCAGCCCGTTTCCGTGAGGTATTCATGGACGATCAGGCACATGCACAACTGCTCAACGAGATGCCTCACCGCATGCATCCTACCTTCTTCAAACGCCTGCTGGAGAGTCTGGCCCGCCTGTTGGCGCCTCTGCTTTAGGTGTCGTACACTCGTTGACCAGATAGACAATGCTCATATAGGGGATGCCGGTATTCGTCTCCAGACCGATTTCGCAGGTACGACTATTGCTATAACCCACCTCAATGTGATTCTTCTCTATCTGCGGGCGCAACTTGCGCAGCGCATACTTGTTCATCTCAGGGAACGTGAATCCGCGGTCACCGGCAAAGCCGCAACAGCCGACGCCCTCGGGCAGATAGACATTGCGGGAACACAGACGGGCCAGCGCAATCATGTCCTTATCGACACCCATCATACGTGTAGAACAGGTCAGGTGCAGGGCGACATGACGGTCAATGGGGTGGAAGTCGAGCCGGTCAACGAGGTAAGTCATGATGAACTCGGCAGGCTCGTAGAGATGCATCTTCTTCATCACCTTTTTCATACGATGCAGACAGGGACTCTGTGCGCAGAGCACAGGATAGCGTCCGTGTTCAGAGGCTTCCCACAATGCCTGCTCCAGTTCGGCACTCTTGCGGTCTGCAATGTCAAGCATTCCCTTCGACTCCCAAATCTGTCCGCAACACATACGCTCCATACCCTTGGGGAAGATGGTCTCGTAGCCAGCCTTGGCCAACAGCTGGATGACTTCATCGACGAGGTCGTGAATCTTACCGCCATGTTTCGACTGGCCCATCGTCTGGTTGATACAGCTGGGGAAATAGACCACCTTGAGGGCCCCCTCCATCCTCCCCCCATTGGGGGAGGTCACAGTATTTCCATTCTCCCTCTCCAGTGGGAGAGGGTTAGGGGTGAGGCTCTTCTCAATAATAAACTGCGTGAGGTCCGACTTCTTCGGCTGGCGCTTCTTCTTGGGCATGGCAGTGGTCCAGAGCGGCAGTCCCATCTTGTTCATGCCCCGGCAGACGCTGGTCATCAGCGTGGGGCCAAGGGTGACATGGCCGAGGTGGGCCACGTCGAGCACCACGCGGAGGCCTGACTTGATGCCTGCCATGTGGTTGGCCGCAAACTCTCCGACCTTGTAACCCGCCTTGTTGTGGTTCATGTCCATCTGGCGGATGAGGTGCGTCAGTTCGCCCGTATTGATCTTCATGGGACACGACGTGGAACAGAGTCCGTCGGTGGCACAGGTCTGATCACCATAGTATTTGTATTGCTTGCGTAGGGTGGCAGCACGCTGTGGATTGGCTCCTGTGGCTTCCAATTCACGTATTTCACGCTGTACAGCGATACGCATGCGAGATGAGAGTGTCAGTCCACACGACATACAATTCACCTCGCAGAATCCGCATTCTATACATTTATTGGCACGCTTCACCTGCTCTACGGTCTCGTGGGCGGTGGAGAGCGAGGGGTCCATCAGGTACTTGCCGCCGTCGGGCACCTTGTCGAAGTCGAAATTAAGCACGGGCAACGGTTTCAGGCACTTGATAAAGCAGTCGGGGTCGTCGTTGAAGATAACACCCTGATTCAGCAAGCCGTCGGGGTCGAAGATGGCCTTCAGCTCCTTCATGGCCTCGTAAGCTTTCTCGCCCCACTCGTACTTCACGAACGGTGCCATATTACGGCCTGTTCCATGCTCTGCCTTCAGCGAGCCGTCATAACCCTCCACAACTAGCTTTGCCACGTCGCGCATCATCTCGGCATAACGAGCCACCTCATGCTCGTCAGCGAAGCTCTGGTTCAGGATGAAGTGGTAGTTGCCCTCGAAGGCGTGGCCGTAGATGCAGGCATCGCCGTAGCCATGATCGGCAATGAGCTTCTGCAGTTTCACCGTAGCCTCAGGCAGGCTCTCGATGGGGAATGCCACATCCTCGATGAGACACGAAGTGCCGACAGGACGCGTGCCGCCCACGCTGGGGAAGATGCCTGAACGGATGGCCCAGTACTTGCCATAGACGGCAGGATCCTCGGTGAACTCAGCCGGTATGTACAGGCGGAACTGCGAGAGGCACTCCTTGATGGCAGCTATCTTCTCTAACAGCTGTTCGTGGGTGATACCCTTGGTCTCCGTCAGGATGGCCGTCAGGTTGTGATAGTCGCCAGGCTCCACGCCCTCAATCTTACCAGCATCCACGTCTTTCTTGTATTGCAGGAAGACAGGGTCATCGACCGAGTTGAGCGACATGTAGTCGAGCATCTCGGCACTCTTCACCATCAGCTGCTCGGCACTCATCTGCAGGTCCTCGTCGCCTGCCTTCAGCTTCTTCATGGCCACCACGGCCTCGCAACTCTCCTTCATCGTCAGGAAATAAACCATGGCCGATGCCTTGTACTGATAGTCGCGCAGGGTCTTCATCGTGACTTCCGAGAGGAAGGCCAGCGTTCCTTCAGAGCCTACCATGGAATGGGCAATGATGTCGAACGGGTCGTCGTAGGCAACCAGCGGACGGAGGTTCAAGCCTGTCACGTTCTTAATACTATATTTCATACGTATGCGCGAGGCCAGTTCCTCGTCGGCACGCACTCGGTCGCGCAAGTCTTCTATCTTCTTGAGAAACTCCGGATGCGACTGGCGGAAAGCCTCGCGACTCTTCTCGTCGCCCGTGTCGAGGACGGTACCGTCAGTCAGGATGAGACGTGCAGAGAGGAGCATACGGTCACTGTTGGCATGCACACCACAGTTCATACCTGAAGCATTATTGATGACTATGCCACCTACCATTGCTGCTCCGATACTGGCAGGGTCAGGCGGGAACACCCGTCCGTAAGGTTTCAAGATTTGGTTCACACGGGCACCGACGATGCCCGGCTGTAAGCGGATGGTGTCCTGGTTCTCGCCCAACTCATACTTCTCCCAGTGTTTGCCTGCTACGATGAGTATGGAGTCGGTACAACTCTGGCCTGAGAGTGAGGTGCCTGCAGCACGGAAGGTAAATGGCAGGCCATATTCTTTGCAGGCCTTGACAATCTTGGCCACCTCCTGCTCACTATTGCTGCGGATAACCACCTTGGGTATCTGACGGTAGAAACTGGCATCGGTACCCCAGCCGAGTGTGCGCAACTCGTCGGTATAGATATGGTCGTTAGATACGAATGCTTTGATACGGTTGAGGAATTGCTCAACACTTTTTGGATTAATAGTAGTCATAAGCGTATATTTTTCGCAAATATACAAAGAAAAAACAAAATATTGAACACTTTTCGGTAAAAATGTATGGATATTGGCAAATATTTCGTATATTTGCCCAATAAAGCAAACTAAAGATCCTATGACAGCATTAATTTCAGTTATTCCAATTCTACTGCTCATTGTATTGATGATGGGCTTTAAGGTGTCTGGCTTCAAAAGCGCCATTGTCACCCTCGTCGTAACCATTCTGCTGGCGCTGTTTGCTGCCCCTGCCTTAGGCATTGTTCCTGAGAGATTGGCCGATGCAAACATCTATAGTGTCACGGGGTTCTCCATTCTCTTAGGGCTGCTCAAAGCCTGTTTCCCCATTATCCTGATTATCATCTGCGCCATCTTCAGCTACAACATCCTTTGCGAGACGAAGGAGATTGAGACCATCAAGACACAGTTCATCCAGATGACCTCCGACAAGGGTCTGCTCGTCCTGCTGCTGACGTGGGGTCTGGGCGGTGTGCTCGAAGGTATGGCAGGCTTCGGAACGGCCGTGGCCATCCCTGCTGCCATCCTCATTGGATTGGGCTTCAAGCCGATGTTCTCCGCCGTCATCTGTCTGGTAGCCAACACGGTGGCCGTAGGCTTTGGTGCCGTAGGACTGCCTGCTACAACGCTGGCCAATCAGGTAATTGAAGGTGGAGCCTCTCCCGAAGAGCTCTGCGAGATTGCCACGTTCATCATCGTGCAGCTCTCGCTAATGTTCTTCATCACGCCGTTCCTTATCCTGATGATGACCGACCGCACGAAGATTCTAAAGAACCTCTGCATCGCCCTCTTCGTGGGTACGTTCTCCATCGTCGTGCAGTTCTGCTGCGCCCACTTCATTGGTCCGGAGACGCCCGCCATTCTGGGTTCCGTAGCTGCTATCATCGCTATGCTCATCTACAACAAACTTTTTATCAAGGATGAGAACCCTGCCGACGAGGTGGTTGTGGAGAAAAAGAAGTTCGGCATGTCGAAAACCCTCAAGGCGTGGAGCGTCTATGGTCTCGTCATCTTCTTCATCCTCATCAGCAGCAAGATTGTTCCCCCTGTCAACGAATTATTGAACAGCACCCTTGTCACCAAGTTTGACATGCCGATTCTTTCAACTCCAGATGCTGCGGTTTCTTTCAAGTTCGGTTGGCTGTCCAATCCGGGCTTGATGATATTCCTCGGTGCTGTCATCGGTGGTTTGATACAGGGGCTCAGCTTCAGCAAACTGATGAAATTGCTGGCCAAGACGACCCTCTCTTTGCAGAAAACGGTTGTCACCATTTGCTGCCTCGTTGCTATGGCCATGATTATGGAATACTCCGGCATGACGAGTGACATTGCCAAAGGCCTCGTCCTGCTGACGGGTTCTGCTTTCCCGTTCTTTGCACCGCTGATAGGTTCTATCGGTACCTTCGTGACGGGAAGTGCCACGAATGCCAACATTCTCTTCGGTAAGCTTCAGGCCATTGCAGCCAGTGACCTCGGACTGGTCAACCAAGGCACCTTCTTTGGCGTCTCAGGAAACGAAACCAATTGGCTGGCTGCTGCCAACTGTGCTGGTTCCGAGGGCGGTAAACTGCTCTCTCCGCAGAGCATCGCCATTGCTACGGCAGCCTGCGACATGGAAGGTCAGGATGGCGACATCATGCGTAAGACCATGCCGTTTGCCATCTTCTGGATTCTGATGAACGGCCTGATGGTCTTCCTGGGACTGCACGTATTCTAAGTGAAGAGTGAAAAGTAAGAGTGAAGAATTTGCTTCCGCTTTAGATAACAAAAAAACTGATATATGAAGATAGGATTATTCATCCCCTGTTACGTCGATGCGGTGTATCCGGAGGTCGGTGTCGCCACCTATAAGTTGTTGCGTCACCTGAGCCTCGACGTGGAGTATCCGCTCGACCAGACCTGCTGTGGACAGCCTATGGCCAACGCAGGCTTTGAGAGCCAGTCGGTTTCGCTGGCCACGAAGTTCGAAGAGAAGTTCAAGGGCTTCGATTATGTGGTGGCACCGTCGGTCAGCTGTACGGCATTCATCCGCATCAACTACCCGCGACTGCTGAAGGGCAAAAGCGAGTGTGAGACGGCCAAGAAAGCCATGGACGTGGTGGAATTCCTGCACGACGTGGTGAAGGTCAGTCACCCGTTAGGGACATTCCCTCACAAGGTAAGCCTTCACAACTCCTGTCACGGCGTACGTGAACTGGGCCTCTCGTCGCCCAGTGAGCAGAACGTGGAGAAGTTCAATAAAATCAAGGACCTGCTACAGCTCGTAGAGGGCATACAGGTGGTAGAGCCCGAGCGCCCCGACGAGTGCTGTGGCTTCGGCGGCATGTTCTCGGTAGAGGAGACGGCCGTCTGCGCACAGATGGGTCTCGACAAGGTGGAGCGCCACATCCAGACGGGCGCTGAATACGTCACAGGTCCTGACTGCTCGTGCCTGATGCACATGGCCGGCGTGGCCAAGAAGCAAGGGCTGAAGATTGAGTTCAAACATGTTGTAGAAATTTTAGCAGCAGGATTATAAAATTCGAGGTTAAACTCAAATTTTAAATTAAAAATTATGAGTACACAGCATAGCAAGAAAGCCGCGAAGTTCCTAAAGAACGGAACATACGCGAAGTGGCACGACGCCACGTTCTGGGCCGTACGCACCAAGCGCGACAACATGGCACACGGGCTCGACGAGTGGGAACAGCTACGTGAGAAGGCATCGGCCATCAAGCGCCATACCATCACCCACCTCGACGAGTACCTGGAACAGTTTGCCGCTGCCGCCGAGAAGAACGGCGTTATCGTCCATTGGGCGAAGGATGCCGAGGAGTTCAACCAGATTGTCTATGGCCTGCTGAAGCAGCACGACGTGAAGAAACTGGTGAAGTCGAAGTCGATGCTCACCGAGGAGTGCGAGATGAACCCCTACCTCGAGGCACGTGGTATCGAGGTGGTGGAGACCGACCTCGGTGAACGCATCATCCAGCTAAAGGGACAGAAGCCGAGCCATATCGTCATGCCTGCCATCCACCTGAGCCACGACGATGTGGGAGAGCTGTTTGAGAAGAAAGGCATCTCAAAAGAAAAGGGCAACCACGACCCCACGTACCTCACCTACATGGCACGTCTGTCATTGCGCAACGAATTCCTGACAGCCGATGCTGGCATGACGGGAGCCAACTTCGGCATTGCCGAGACTGGCGACATCGTCGTTTGTACCAACGAGGGCAACGCCGACATGTCCACCTCGTGTCCGAAGCTGCACATCGCTGCCATCGGGCTCGAGAAGGTTATCCCCAACTACGACTGCCTGGCCGTCTTCCAGCGTATGCTGTGCCGTGCAGGAACCGGTCAGCCCACCACCACCTACACCTCACACTTCCGCAAGGCACGTCCCACGGCCAAGGAGATGCATATCATCCTCGTGGATAACGGACGCAGTGAGTGGGTGGGTAACCCCGACCACTGGGAGGTTCTGAAGTGCATCCGCTGCGGCTCGTGCATGAACACCTGTCCCGTCTATCGCCGTTCGGGTGGCTACAGCTACAGCTACTTCATCCCCGGTCCCGTGGGCATCAACCTCGGCATGCTGCGTAACCCGTGGCACCACTCCGGCAATGTCTCCGCCTGCACGCTCTGCCTGAGCTGTCAGACGGTATGTCCCGTAAAGATTGACCTGGGCGACCAGATTTACAAGTGGCGTCAGAAGCTCAACCGTCTGGGAACGGCCAACTCCGAGAAGAAGTGGATGTGCCGAGGCATGAACGTGCTGTTTGGCAGCCCATCAATCTACAAGATGGCAACGGCCGTATCGCCTGTGGCGAACGTCATTCCGCCATTCCTCATGAACTGTTCACTCAATCCCTGGGCCGAGGGACACGACATGATGAAGTTCCCCAAGAAACCGTTCCATTCAATTATTAAAGAGGAGTTAAGGGAAGTTAAGGGGGAGTCAAGAGGAGTTAAGGGACAATAGTTCTGCGACTCCAATACTCCTTAAAGAAAAGAAACAAGGGTATAGCAAGCATATGTCCCTTAACTCCCGAGGCCCAAAGGGCCGATAACTCCCCCTAACTCCTCTTAACTCCCTAAAAAGAAAAGAATTATGAGTAACAAAGAAGATATACTGAAGAAGTTTCGTGCGAACGTACGCGAGAAGTTCGATATGCCCGACCTGAGCGACATCAAGGCCGTGACCTACCCCGAGCCGCTGGTGCAGTTCATGAAGATGAGTGAGAGCGTGGGTGGACAGGTACTGGAGATTGACGAAGGGCGCGACATCAACGTGCTCATCCGTGAGCTGTTCCCCGATGCCAAGGAGATTGCCTCCAACCTGCCTGAAATCACCATTGCCACACGTAATCCCGACACGGTGGGACGAGCCCGCGACCTCAACGGCACCGATGTAGGCATCATCCGAAGCAAGTTCGGCGTGGCAGAGAACGGCTGCATCTGGATTCCGCAGGAGATGAAGGAGAAAGCCGTCTGCTTCATTTCCGAGAACCTTATCATCCTGCTCCCCAAGAGCCAGATTGTGAACAACATGCACGAGGCCTACAAGCGCATAGAGTTCAACGACTACGGCTACGGCACGTTCATCAGCGGTCCCTCGAAGACTGCCGACA
>CAMVQS010000048.1 GCA_947169685.1 uncultured Prevotella sp.
GTTTATCAACGATAATTGCCTTTACTTTGCTTTCAATTTCTGACATAATTGTAAAATTTTAAATGTTAATAATTGATTTATTATTCTGAAAATTATATGCTTATTTTTCAAATTCGGGTGCAAAGTAACACATTTTTGTTCATTTATGCAAATAAAATGAAGAAAAAAGCACCTCAACTTGCACAACCACCCCCCATTTGTGCAAGTTTTTTGATATAAAACAAGTACTTTTTACACTTTATGTCTCAAATTTCTCTCTTCGCAACGGATAATCACCTCTCAATTCTTCGAACAATTCTGGATGAGTTTTCAGTTTCTGGCTGTCATCCATAGCATTATAAAGCTCTAGAGGATGGCCAGTGTATTTGAAATCGGCCGGAAGTTTTGGAGCTTTGATGAAGGCAGGCACGGGCAAAGAGAAATGTCGGCAGAATGCAGCTACTACCATATTGTCGGCATTAACCTTACCATCAGCCGAATATCCGGCAATATGTGGGGTGCCTATGAATGTCTTATATAATAAGGTACGCGAGATGGCTGGTTCATGCTCCCAAGTGTCAATAACAGCACGACTTACTTTTCCTTCGTCAAGTGCTTGCAACAAAGCCTGTTCACAAACCACACCGCCACGACTGCTATTAATGATGACGGGCTGCTTTTCCAACCGATTGAAAAACGCTGCGTCTGCCAGATAATGCGTCGTTTCATCCAATGGCACGTGGAAGGTGATGACGTCTGCCTGACGCTCTATCACGTCCAGGCTCACAAAGTCCGCATGGCTCAGTGGCGGGTCGTTGACCAGCACACGCATGCCCAGACGTTCCCCCACCCTGCGAACCTTGCTGCCGACATGACCGCAACCTATAACGCCCAACGTCATCTGCTGCAGGGAACAGCCATCCTGCTGCAATAACAATAGGACGGACTCCACATACTGTGCTACAGAACCCGAGTTGCAACCCGGACAATTAGTCCATTCTATACCATGCTGTTCCAACCACTTCGTGTCCAAATGGTCATAGCCTATGGTTGCTGTACCTACAAATTGTACCTTACTATCCTGTAGCAACTGTTTGCCGCACCGTGTCCTTGTACGCACAATCAGCGCATCGGCATCCATGACATCCTCTGGTCCGATTTCTGAACCTTTCAGATATACCACTTCGTCTGCCAACGTTGCCAGCGTCTCACGGATATACGGAATCTTATCGTCAACAACTACCTTCATATTTGTGTGCAAAGATAAAATATACTTAGTGAAATGCAAAATAAATTCCTAATTATTTTTTATTGTTCTCACTTATTCGTACCTTTGCACACGCAATTATAATTGATTAGATTTGAAGACATTTGAAGAATTAGGCGTCAGCGAAGAGATTCGCCGCGCTATTGAGGAGTTGGGTTTCACACAGCCCATGCCCGTACAGGAGGAAGTTATCCCTTATTTGTTAGGAAACCGTAATGACGTTATTGCCCTGGCCCAGACGGGTACGGGAAAGACGGCGGCATTCGGCATTCCCGTGTTACAACGTATTGATCCCAGTCGCAAGGAGACACAGGCACTGATACTATCACCGACCCGTGAGCTGTGTTTGCAGATTGCTGACGACTTGAAGGATTTCTCGAAGTACATGAGCGGTATTCACATCGAAGCGGTATATGGAGGTGCTAGCATCGGCCAGCAGATCCGTGCCTTGAAACACGGTGCCCATATCATTGTGGCTACCCCAGGCCGACTGATTGACCTGATGAACCGTGGTGTGGCACAGCTTGATCAAGCGTATAATGTGGTACTTGACGAAGCTGACGAGATGCTGAACATGGGCTTCTCGGAGAGTATCGATGCCATCCTGGAACGCATACCAGAAGACCGTAACACGCTGTTGTTCTCAGCCACGATGAGTCGTGAGATTGAACGTATTGCCAAAGGTTACTTGCACGACCATAAAGAGATTGTAGTGGGTTCGCGCAACGAAGGGGCCGAGAACGTGAACCATATTTATTATATGGTGAATGCGAAAGACAAGTATCTGGCACTGAAACGTATTGTCGATTATAACCCGCGTATCTTTGCCATCATTTTCTGTCGCACGAAACTGGAGACCCAGGAGATTGCCGATAAACTCATCAGGGACGGCTATAATGCAGAATCATTACACGGAGACCTGAGCCAGCAGCAGCGTGACTTGACCATGCAGAAGTTCCGTCAGCACACAGTACAACTCTTGGTGGCAACAGATGTGGCAGCACGCGGACTGGATGTCGATGACCTGACGCACGTCATCAACTTCGGACTGCCTGATGACATAGAGAACTACACGCACCGTAGTGGAAGAACAGGACGTGCCGGCAAAAAGGGAACTAGCATCAGCATTGTGCATATCCGTGAGAAGCACAAGATCCGTAATATCGAGAAAGAGATAGGCAAGGCATTTGTAGAAGGTAAGATACCCTCGGCACAGGAGATATGCCAGAAACAGCTTTACAAGGTAATGGACCAGATCGTAAAGGTGGATGTGAATGACGATGAAATCGCGCCTTTTATGCAGGATATCAACCGTTACTTCGAATATGTGGAGAAGGAGGACCTCATCAAGAAGATTGTTTCCTTGGAGTTTGGAAAGTTCCTGGCTTATTATGCCGACGCACCTGAAATTTTGCCCGTTTCATCGAAGAAAGAGGAAAAAACGCCTGCAACGACAAAGAAGACTCCTACGAAGCCCGAAGCTGGTTATCGCCGTCTGTTTATCAATTTGGGAAAGGCAGATGGCTTCTATCCTGGAGAGCTGATGCAGTTCCTGAACAGGTATGTAGAGGGACGCGTGAGCGTTGGTCATATTGATCTGTTGACAAAGTTTGCCTATTTTGACGTACCTGAATCAGAAGCAAAACGAGTGATGAAATCTCTCAACGGTCAGTATTACAAACGTCGCGAAGTACGCTGTAACGATGCATCAGATACCCAAAAGCCGACAAAGGCGCAGCCTGCCCGTGGAAAATCTAAACATCAGGAACGCGAACCACGAAAGAATTACCGTAAAGAAGACTGGATGGAGTTCATCAACCCGAAAACGAAGAAGCTAAAAGGAGAAATCCCCGATTTCACCGAAGAGGGATGGGCTCGCAGACGACCAAAGAAAAAGTGAAAAAGGTTTAATTTGTGAATTTGAACCATTATAATTGTTAATTTGATACTTATTTTTTGGTCTCAGCTATTGCAGTTTTGAGGAAATAGTGTATCTTTGCACCGTACTTTTGAGGAAAGTGTGTTATATATCCGTTTGCAGCGTGTCGTGAGACACGCTGTAAACATTTTATAAGGTTCCTAATTCGTTGCGGTATTGTCCTGGACTCTTGCCCGTAATCTTTGCAAAAGCCCGTCGGAAGGTGGAAATGGAATTGAAACCACTCTCCGTCGCAATATAATCAATGGTATATTCCGGATGCTGCTGAATCATGGGGATAGCCATCTGTTCAATACGCAACTGATTCACATAGTCATAGAATGTCTGGTGCTTCACTCGAGTGAAGTAATCACTCAGGTAAGTACGGTTTGTCTTCACACTACGTGCAATATCAACCAGTGTCAAGTCTTTATTCAGGTAGAGTTGTTGCTCTTCCATCATCTGCTCCAGTTTTCCTGCAAATGCATATTCCTTTTGTGGGGGGAACTGCGCAGTAGAGGCTGACAACTCTTCTACCTTGATAGGCTTTTGGTTCAGACTATGGTCGAGCACAATCTGCCACATGACAATAAGTGTAATATAATAGAAGAAATCTATGTGGATTTCGCTGGCGAAAATGGCACCAAGCCATATAAGCTGTCCAGCGATGCTGATAATCATCACAAAATCGAGCCACGAAATATCGATGTTATCGATGTTTGAATAGTTGTTCCGAATGTACTGGATGTATCGTTTGGCCTTAATCCATACATGAGCGCAGATGGTAATACCATAGATGACCACAAAAACAGCATAGATATACATCATCGTTGTTGTAGGCCAGATAAGGTAGGCCACCAACATTGCCAGAAACAGAATGCAGTTAAGGAGAATGTTCCGCATGTTTGCCCAACCTGGCTTCACCAGCTCAAAGAGAAAGGCAACCAGCGTGACGCCCTTGAATCCGTCGGTGATAATCAGGATGTTGATGATTTCTGGAGTGCGCAGGTCAGGATAAGTAGCAATGATTCCTTTCAGGCTCAACAGGGTACGGAAGAGGAAGATATACCCAATGACAGACTGCAACCGTGTACGCTGTGGCATACGGAAGATATACAACGCATAAAAACCGAAGAATGCAGTGGTAATGCCTACACAAAGTGCGGTAATATTGTCAAAATGCATAAAGAAACGGGGTTAGCTATTTGCGCCAAGAAACCTCAGTTGTTGTTCAAGCATCTCCAGCTTAGCCATATGGAAACCCGCTTTCCGGGCTTCGGCAATGGGACGGGTATAGAGATAGTCAATCTCCATGGGACGGAGGAAATCATAGTCCAGACGCATGCTGGGCGAGTAGGGCACCATCTCCTCCGTCATGCTGACCATTTTATCGACAAAGGACTCATCGAAACCGGTAACACCCAAGGCGTGTGCAGCTCCTACCACCTCCATCATCAGGTCGATGATCAGTTGACGGCTTGACGGGTTCTTGAGTAATAAGTCTGTCTGGGTATGCAGGGCGACGGTCATGCCGTTGAAGGGCATGTTCCATACGGCTTTCTTCCAACGTGCCTCATAGTATTCTACATCGTGTGCATCAACCCCAGCCTCGATGAAATCGGCCAAAATACGTTCAAAACGCTCCTTATCGCGACAACTGAAGTTTCCCAGATTAATACTACCGTAACACTGGTGGTTGATGCGGCCTGGCTCTGTCTTGGCAGAGCAGATGAAGGCCAGTCCGGCTACCAATTGTAGATTGGGGAACCATTCCTGAACATCTGGCTCCAGTCCGATGCCGTTCTGAATGAGCACTACCACCGTATCCTCTTTCAGTAGTGGTGGCAGCATCGTCTTGAGCAGGTGCTGATTCACCGTCTTCAGACCGACAAGTACCACATCAGCCTTCGGCATCTGTCGGGTGTCGTTATAGGCATTCACATGGTCCAAATGGAAGGAACCGTCGCAAGAATCCACTTGCAAGCCGTTTGTCTTCACAAACTCATAGTCCTTATGTAGCAGGAAATGGACCTCCTTGCCACTCCGAGCCAATTTTGCACCATAATAACCTCCAATGGCACCTGTTCCGATGATTGCGTATGTCATGTTTCGATGAATTTGTGGGCAAAGTTACAAAAAAATTGAGAGTTGAGTATTGAAAGTTGAAAGTTTTTTTTAATTTTGCGGCAACAAAGATATAATAACCCAAAAACAATGAACAAGCGAACCCTATTATTGAGCGTATTGACAGTGCTTACTATCAGCGTTCAGGCAAAAATTAAGTTGCCGCATATCATTTGCGACAATATGGTACTCCAACAACAGACTGAGGCCCGTCTTTGGGGATGGTCCAAAGCAGGTAAAGAAGTAAAAGTAACTACCTCATGGGACGGAAAGACCGTAAAGACGAAGGTTGATGCTAACGGCAAGTGGCTCGTCAAGGTGTCAACCCCTGCCGCTTCCTATACTCCCTATAGCATTACATTCGATGATGGTGACGGTAAAGTAACCATTCAAAATGTTCTTGCAGGTGAAGTGTGGGTATGTGCAGGACAATCAAATATGGAGATGCCTCTCAAAGGCTTTGGCCAGTGTCCTGTTGAGAACTTCAATCATTTTGTGATGGAAGCTCAGAATCCCAACGGAGTACGCAGCGTAAAGATTCCCAGTATCATGCGTGTGACTCCACAGGAAGATGCAGATTGTTCATGGAAAGAATGCACACCCCAGAACGTCGTTGAATTCTCGGCTACCGGTTATTTCTTTGCCCGCCTGGTTAACAAGACTCTTCATATACCTGTCGGACTCATTGAAGCCAACAAGGGTGGCAGTCGTGTGGAAAGCTGGTTAACGAAAGAGAACCTACAGCGTTACACCGACGACCCTACCGATTCGCTTGAAATCGTCAAACGCTGGCCAGAATGGGACTATCACCGTTCGCTGCTGTGGGGAAACGGCACATTTAACCCCATTCTGAACTACACCGTCAAGGGTATCCTATTCTATCAGGGATGTTCCAACGTGGGCGACCCGGGCAACCAGTATTCCGAACGGCTGAAACTGCTCGTGGAGCAATGGCGCAGCCAGTTTGGACTTGGCGAAATACCATTCTACTTCGTTGAAATCGCCCCTTATTGGTATGACGATGTCAACGGACTCAGTGGTGCCTTGCTCCGTGAGCAGCAGTTCCGTGCTTCGCAAATCATCCCCAACAGCGGCTTGGTATGCACCAACGACTGTGTCTATCCCTATGAGCGGGAGCAGATACACCCCACACAGAAGCAGAAGGTGGGCGAACGCTTGGCCTTCCTTGCCCTGAACGAGCAGTACGGCATGAAATCAATCATTGCCAAAAGCCCTTCGTTCAAGGAGATGATAGTCAAAAATGACACCGTTTTCGTCCATTTCAACGACGAATTCGGCGGTCTGAACCGCTTTGAGGGCATTGAAGGCTTTGAAGTGGCCGGAGCAGACCAAGTTTATCATAAGGCAGAAGCGCGTCACTTCTGGCGTCCTGGTGGCGACAAGTGGGATGAGGCACTCATCGTCTTCTCTCCCGAAGTAAAGAAGCCGGTCGCCATACGCTACTGTTTCCACAACTTCCAGATCGGCAACCTGGGCAACATGGGCGGCCTGCCCCTGTTCCCGTTCAAAACAGACAACTGGTAATGAAGCATCCGTTAGACAAATTTGTTTTCTGCCCGGTGTGTGGCAGTAAACACTTTGAAATCAACAACTTCAAGAGCAAGAAGTGTCAGAACTGTGGATTCACGTATTATGCGAATCCCTGTGCTGCCACTGCTGCGTTTATTCTAAATGATCATCAGGAGTTGCTCGTGGTCCGTCGTGCAAAAGAGCCTGCCAAGGGAACGCTCGACCTGCCTGGCGGCTTCGTCGATATGTACGAGACAGCCGAGGAAGGCATGTGCCGTGAAATCAAGGAAGAGACAGGGCTGGAAGTCCAGAAACTCCAGTATTTATTTTCCTCGCCTAATGTTTATCTGTACAGCGGCATGGGCGTCCATACCATCGACATGGACTATTTAGTCCGTGTAAAGGACAACATGGAGGTACATGCCGATGACGATGCCGCTGAGTGCCTGTGGATTCCCCTCAGTGAGGTCAACCCTGACGACTTTGGCCTCACTAGCATCCGTAATGCTGTCATCCGATTTTTAAAGAGTATTAATTGTTAATAAAACAAAAAATCTTCTATATATATAAGGTGTAACCAAATCTTTTCTCTACTTTTGCAGCCCAAATAAACTAGAATAAGGAAAGATGCAAAAGAATTTGGTAATTGTTGAGTCACCTGCCAAGGCCAAGACTATCGAGAAATTTCTTGGAAGTGACTTTAAGGTAATGTCAAGTTACGGACATATCCGTGACCTGAAAAAACACGAGATGAGCGTTGACACAGACACGCTGGAACCTGAATATGAGATTCCCGACGAAAAACAAAAACTGGTTAAAGACTTAAAGTCCAATGCCAAGAAAGCTGAAAAGGTTTGGCTTGCAAGCGATGAAGACCGCGAAGGAGAAGCTATCAGCTGGCACCTTTGCGAAGTACTTGGATTGGATGAAAAAAAGACCAATCGCATAGTGTTTCATGAGATAACAAAACCTGCTATTCTTGAGGCCATTGAGCATCCCCGTCATTTGGATATGAATCTGGTCAATGCGCAGCAAGCTCGTCGTGTCCTAGACCGTCTGGTAGGATTTAAGTTGTCCCCAGTACTGTGGCGCAAAGTGAAGCCAGCATTGTCAGCCGGCCGCGTTCAGAGTGTTGCAGTACGTCTGATTGTTGAACGTGAGCGTGAAATTCAGGCTTTCGTGAGTGAACCGTTCTATAGTGTCAGCGCCATCTTTGCTATTACCAATGCTGACGGTTCGCAGACAGAGGTAAGAGCTTTATTAGAAAAGCGTTTGAAGACACATGAAGAGGTAGAAGCCTTATTGGAAGCTTGCAAGGGTGCTCAGTTCACTGTTGACAATATCAGCAAGAAACCGTTGAAACGTACACCGGCACCCCCCTTTACCACCTCCACTCTTCAGCAGGAGGCTGCCCGCAAATTAGGTTTCACGGTCAGCCAAACCATGATGGTAGCACAACATCTTTATGAAAACGGACGCATCACGTACATGCGTACGGACTCTGTCAACTTATCGAAACTCTGCCTGGCTGCCAGTAAGGAAGAAATCACCAAGCTCTATGGTGAAGAATACAGTAAGGTCCGCCAATATCACACCAATGCAAAGGGAGCTCAAGAAGCTCACGAGGCTATTCGTCCCACCTACATGAATGTGACCGAGATCGAAGGTACGGCACAGGAGAAGCGTCTGTATGAGCTTATTTGGAAACGTACGGCAGCCAGCCAAATGGCTGATGCCGAGATGGAGAAGACAACGGTTAATATCACCATCAGTGGTGTTCAGGAACAGTTCGTTGCACAAGGTGAGGTTGTCAAGTTTGATGGCTTCTTGAAAGTATATCGTGAATCCATTGACGATGACGAACAACGTGACGATGAGTATAGCCACCTGCTTCCGCCGCTAAAAATAGGAGAAAAGCTTGAACGTCGTGAAATTACTGCAACCGAGCGTTTCAGCCAGGGGCCACAGCGCTATACAGAGGCCTCACTGGTGCATAAGTTGGAAGAACTGGGTATTGGACGTCCTTCTACTTATGCGCCAACCATTTCTACTATCCAGCAACGCGAATACGTGCAAAAGGGCGACAAGAAAGGCGACGAGCGCCTCTATACAATTGACACGCTGAAAGGTAAGCTAATAACCCAGAAAACTCGTAAGGAGATGGCAGGCTCTGATAAGGGCAAGCTTCTGCCCACAGATATCGGTATCGTGGTCAATGACTTTTTGATAGAGTTCTTCCCCACCATCATGGATTATAACTTTACGGCAAAGGTAGAACAGGACTTCGATAAAATAGCCGAAGGCAAGGAAAAATGGAATGAAATGATGTCTTCATTCTATAAAGACTTTGAGCCGACGGTAGAAAACACCATGAATGCCCGTCAGGAGCATAAAGCAGGCGAACGGCAACTGGGCCGAGACCCCAAGAGCGGTCGTCCTGTCTCTGTAAAAATTGGTCGCTTCGGCCCTGTGGTGCAGATTGGAACGGCAGAAGACAGTGAGCGTCCTCAGTTTGCACAGATTCCCAAGGACAAGAGCATTGAAAACATCACGCTCGAAGAAGCAATGGAGCTGTTTAAGTTACCGCGTGAGGTTGGAAGCTATGAAGGTTCTCCTGTCACCATTGGTGCAGGTCGCTTCGGCCCCTATATACTGCACGAAGGCAAATACACATCACTGCCAAAAGATGTCGATCCGATGGCAATCACGCTTGAAGAGTGTATAGCTCTGATTATGCAGAAGCGTACGGAAGAGGCCCAGCGCCATCTCAAGACCTTTGCGGAGGACGCCAAACTGGAGATTCTGAACGGTCGCTATGGCCCCTATATCGTGTATGACGGAAAGAACTACCGCTTGCCGAAGAATCTCCACGAGCGGGCTGTCGAACTCACCTTCGAGGAGTGCATGAACATTATTAATGCAGCCCCCGTTAAGAAGAAGTAAATAAGTACTTATGAGAAGAATCATCCTCGTGGGATATATGGGGTCGGGCAAGACGACCGTAGGACGTGCTCTGGCAAAAGCCGTCGGGCTACAGTTCTACGACCTTGACTGGTACATTGAGAGTCGTCGTCGCAAGACGGTAGCTCAGATCTTTGCTGAACAGGGCGAAGCGGGTTTCCGAGAAATAGAGCGTAACATGCTCCACGAGGTAGCTGAGTTCGAGAATGTCGTTATCAGTTGCGGCGGTGGTACACCTTGTTTTTTCGACAACATGGAATATATGAACCAACAGGGCAACGTCATCTGGCTGAAAGCCGACCCCGAAGTGCTCTACAAGCACCTGCTGATGGGAAAGACGGAACGCCCGCTGCTGAAGGACAAGTCGCCGGAGGAGCTCATCCAGTTCATCAAGGAACAGCTGGAGAAGCGTGAACCCTACTACTCGAAAGCCCGCCACACGATCGATGTGAGTCTGATGGACACCTACGAGAAAATAAATATTACAGTAACCAAAGCAAAAGAATTGTTGCAGCTATGAAGAAATGGACGATTGAGGACTCCAAGGAGCTTTACAACATCAATGGCTGGGGAACCAGCTATTTCGGCATCAACGAAAAGGGAGACGTCTATGTGACACCCTGTAAGGATGGTACGCAGATTGACATCCGCGAGGTGATGGACGAACTGTCACTACGTGATGTCCAGTCGCCTGTGCTGCTGCGCTTTCCCGATATTCTGGACAATCGTATCGAGAAGACGTGGAGCTGTTTTAAGAAAGCCGCCAAGGAGTATGACTACAAGGCAGAGAACTACGTGGTCTATCCCATCAAGGTGAACCAGATGCAGCCCGTGGTAGAGGAAATCATCTCCCACGGCCGTAAGTTCAACCTCGGTTTGGAGGCCGGTTCCAAGCCCGAACTGCATGCCGTCATCGCCATGCAGTGCCAGAGCGACAGCATCATCATCTGCAACGGCTACAAGGACCAGAGCTACATCGAACTGGCCTTGCTGGCACAGAAGATGGGCAAGCAGATCTTCATCGTCGTGGAGAAGATGAACGAGCTGGAGATCATTGCCAAGGTTGCCAAGAAGCTCAATGTACGTCCTAACATCGGCATCCGCATCAAGCTGGCCAGCTCCGGCAGCGGCAAATGGGAGGAGAGCGGAGGCGATGCCTCGAAGTTCGGACTCACCAGCGCCCAGCTGTTGGAGGCCCTCGACCTGCTCGACAAGAAGGACATGCGCGACTGTCTGCGACTCATCCACTTCCACATTGGTTCGCAGATCACGAAGATCCGTCGCATCCAGACGGCCCTGCGCGAGGCGTCACAGTTCTATATACAGCTGCACAAGATGGGCTATAATGTCGATTTCGTGGATTGCGGAGGCGGCCTGGGCGTTGACTACGACGGTACCCGTTCGCCGTCGAGCGAGAGCTCCGTCAACTACTCCATCCAGGAGTACGTCAACGACTGTATCTACACCTTCGTAGAGGCAGCCAACAAGAACAACATCCCCCATCCCAACCTCATCACGGAGAGTGGCCGCTCGCTGGCTGCCCACCACTCCGTGCTCGTCATCGACGTGCTGGAGACAGCCTCCCTGCCCGAGATGCCCGAGGAGTTTGAGCCCGACGAGGACTCCCACCAGCTGGTAAAGGACCTGTATGAGATATGGGACAACCTCAATCCGCGCAATGTGCTGGAGGACTGGCACGATGCGGAACAGATACGCGAGGAGGTGCTGAACCTCTTTGCCCACGGCATCGTTGACCTCAAGACGCGTGCCGAGATAGAGGCGATGTACTGGAGCGTCTGCCACGAGATCAATGCGCTGGCCAAGAACCTCAAGCATGTACCCGAGGAACTGATGAACATCGACAAGCTGCTGGCTGATAAGTACTTCTGCAACTTCTCGCTCTTCCAGAGCTTGAGCGACTCGTGGGCCATTGACCAGTTGTTCCCCATCATGCCTGTCCAGCGTCTCAATGAACGTCCCACGCGCAATGCCACCTTGCAGGATATCACCTGCGATTCTGATGGCAAAATTGCCAATTTCGTAACCAACCGTCATAATTCCCACTCGCTACCCGTGCATCCTCTGCGTAAGAACGAACCTTACTATCTGGGTGTGTTTCTCGTGGGAGCTTATCAGGAAATTCTCGGTGACATGCACAACCTATTTGGAGACACCACAGCCGTACATATCTCCGTCAAGGATGGCGGCTATCATATCGATCAGATTATTGATGGTGAAACAGTGGCAGAGGTGTTGGAGTACGTGCAGTACGAACCTAAGAAACTTGTCCGCCAACTGGAAATCTGGGTAGCAAAAAGCGTGAAGCAGGGCAAAATTACACTTGAAGAAGGCAAGGAGTTCCTGAGCAACTACCGTTCTGGACTTTACGGCTATACTTATTTGGAATAACAATGAAAGAGAAACTGACAATAGTGAAAGTAGGAGGAGCTGTGGTTGAAGACGAACTACAGCTCTCTCAGTTATTGCGTGACTTCAGCGCTATCGATGGGCGCAAAGTGCTGGTGCATGGCGGTGGACGTCGCGCAACAAAGGTGGCGGAGCAGTTGGGAATAGAGACCAAGATGGTAAATGGACGGCGTATTACAGACGAGCAGATGCTCAAGGTAGTAACGATGGTCTATGGCGGTTTGGTTAACAAACAGGTAGTGGCCCGTTTGCAAGCCAACGGTGTGAAAGCCATCGGCCTGACAGGTGCAGACGCCGATGTCATCCGTTCCCACAAGCGTCCACTGAAAGACGGCATTGACTTCGGTTTCGTAGGCGATGTAGATCGTGCTGACGGACAAGTGTTGCAACATCTGGTAGAACAGGGCATCGTTCCTGTTATGGCTCCTCTGACACATGACGGTAAAGGAAATATCTTGAACACCAATGCCGACACCATTGCCAGCGAGACGGCCAAAGCACTGGCACCCCTGTATGATGTGACACTCATCTATTCGTTTGAAAAACCTGGCGTCATGAAAAACCCAGATGACGAAACGTCACTGATTTCTGAGATTACCCGTGCTGATTTTGAACGCTATAAGGCCGACGGCACCATATCCGGAGGCATGCTACCCAAGATTGAAAACGCTTTGGCAGCTGTCGAGGCAGGTGTTTCTCGCGTGATTATCACGCTGGCCACAGCCATTGATGGCCAACACGGAACTGTTATCCGATAATTTTTTCTACTTTTTTGTAACTTTATCTTTTGTCAATCGTCATTATAAATAGGAGAGGATGAAAAACCTGAGTTTCCGAGCCGACGTACTGCCGCTGAAGGATAAACTCTTCCGTCTGGCACTCCGCATCACCCTCAATCATGCGGAAGCGGAGGACGTGGTACAGGAAACGATGATTAAAGTCTGGAACCGACGAGATGAGTGGCAAAAGATTGATTCCATCGAAGCTTTCTGCCTCACCATCTGTAGAAACCTCGCAGTCGATAAGACACGAAAGCACGGTAACCAGAACCTGACGCTCGACACAACAGACCATGAGGCTATTGATCTGAGTTCGGCATCCAATCCTGAAGAACAGGCGATGCAGCGCGACCGTATTCAGCTGGTTAGACGACTCATCAACAGCCTTCCCGAGAAACAACGTAGCGTTATGCAGCTGCGCGACATCGAGGGGAAAAGCTACAAGGACATAGCCGCCATTCTTGGTATCAGCGAGGAACAGGTGAAGATAAATATCTTCCGTGCGCGGCAGACGATAAAACAACGATACATTGAAACAGAAAAATATGGATTATAAGTACATCGAACAACTCTTGGAACGCTACTTTGCAGCGGAGACCTCTTTGGAAGAAGAGGAAATCCTTCGTGCATTCTTCAGCCAGAAGGAGATTCCTGCAGGCATGGAGAAGTATCGTGACTTGTTTGTTTTCCAACTTAATGAGTGCAAGGAGACGTTGTTGGACGATGACTTCGATGCCCGTATATTGGCGATGACCAATGAGGAGAAGCCCACTGTCAAGGCTCGTGAGATACGTCTCAGCCAGCGGCTCATGCCGCTCTTTAAAGCCGCAGCCGTGGTTGCCATCTTCCTTACACTTGGCCAGGCAGCCCAGCGACCATGGGATGCCAGCTGGAACGATCCTCGTGCCGACTATGCTGCAAGCTACAAACAGCAGACAGACTCCGTCACAGCAACGCCCATACAGGCTGACAATATCAGTGAAACACCTGTTGATAGCGCTAAGACCATAACCGATGCGCTACCCAAGGATTAATAATAGAACATTTCTATGCTTTCTCTATAAAAATCATGTTTAGTAAAACACAATGAAACTGTGAAGTTTCAATTCTCTCAAATTTTTCATAACATACTAACGTGGAAGTAAGGCCGCCCCGAAACGTCGGAAGCGGCCTCTTCATTTTTTATACAAAAACGCCACTGATTTTTGTGAATCAGCGGCGTCATTCGTTATCCTAAACGTTTATTACTTGGTTACCTCCAGGAAACTCTTTACCTCTTCCTTTCCGTCTTTCTCTACCCAAATGCGACCCTTGACAGCGTCAACCTTCTTAACCTTGTAGTCAGGACGCAGTTTGCCAACAAACTCAGCCTTAACGGTCTGGCCAGCAGCAACACCAGGATTGAGGGGCAGCAGACGGCAGTCGCTCTTCTTGGCAACCTTTACCTTACCAGCAAAGCCTCTGTAGAGTACCTTGTCATCAGCAACATTGATGATAACACCCAGATTCTCTTCCGTTCCCTCGGTTATAACAACCTCAGCACCCGGTACCCACTCACCGTTCTTCACAACAATAAATGAGTTGGGCTTCAGTGTCTCGTTGTCATGCTTCTCAGCAAAGCCTGTGCCATCACCCTTGAAGCTCAGGTCAAGATAGTGTACCTTGGGCTCTGCAGGATTAGCGGCATCAACTACGATAGCACGCTGCATGCCAGAACCGCTCTGCCACCATGTGAGGACGATGTCACCCTTCTTAGCAGTAGCTCCTTTGTAGAAAGGAATAATGAGTGAATTGGGAATCTCGTACTCGTCACTGAAGTGCTTAATCGTTGACTTCACGTCACCAGCCTTCACAAAATTACAGTTGTAGTAGATGTGTGTGTCAGTGCCAGGATCCTTGCCTTCGTCGATGTCGCTCTTCCAGCTGTTAGGGAAAAGAACAACCGAAACGTTGTCTGCATCAGTTATGGGAGATCCTTCAGGATAGTCCCAGCTACCCATAGGAGTAATCTGAGGAACCTCCTCTGCTACTGCTGTAGAGTCCTGTTCATCAGCGTTCTGTGCACTTTTGTTTCCGCATGATACCATCGTGGCAGCTACTGCTGCGATGGCAAAACTAAATAATACTTTCTTCATTGTTTTAATGTTTATGATTGGGTTTCGGTTGCAAAGATACATAATATATTTATTATCCACTTCATCATATATTTCAAAAAGTTGTTGAAAATTATCATCATAGATAAAAAAAGTTGTAAGTTTCTTTGTTTTTGCCCTTTACTTTTTGTATCTTTGCCCACAAAACAAAATACTATGAATGAAAAGAAAGGTTGGATAAGTAGCCACAAAAAATGGATTGGAATAGGCTGCGGCTGTGCCGTGGTGGGGTTCTTCGTGGTCGTAATTTTAGGAGTGTTGGCATGGTTCTTTGTTCCCAAGTTGTTGGGAAAGAACGAAACCATCAGGTTCGTGCCTTACGAGGTGACAGACGAGACAAGTAACTCCTGGGGTTCTCCTGCCGGTATCACGGTCAGGATAGACGTTCCGCAGGGAGACTATCCGAAGGTAGAGGCTGCCATTCGTCAGATTGTCAACGAATCGTCTGTGGCAGAAGAGTTAGGACAGCCCATCGGTGAAACGTTGCAACTGTTGGTAGATAACTGTGTGGAAAGCTTCAAAGAGGCTGTGAGGAAGGATGAGTTTGGCGGACCTATTGAGTGCCTGTTGCTGGTGCAGAGCGAATACCAGAACACAGAAAGCGTTGTCTTCCACGTGACTGATGGTATTTATGCTAATGGCGGTCCACGTGAGTACGATATGGTAGTGCGTCTGGACGACGGTCATGTGATGGCGCAGACAGACATGATTGGAATCTCACCGGACATTCTGAAGGAGATTGCTGCCAAGTATGCTTCTGAGGAAATGAAGAATCAGATATGGTTAGAGGACGGATATTTCTTGTCGCCTTGTGCAGAAGGTGCCAAGCTGCTTTGGCCCATTGGCAGTCACTTCACGGGTGAGTGTATTATTCCCTTAGCCGACCTTGAACAGTATCTGACGGAGGACGGTAAGAAGGTCTTTTTTGCCAAAGAACTCAAGACAAAGGATTCCCCCCAGGACAACAATGATGACGAAGACGCCGATGCTGCCGATGTGGCGAAATGCGACCTGGCTGCCTTCGACCTGCGTGGTCCCGTCAAGGAATACACGCTGGAGGCTGGCGACTATTCAGTCACCAACACGTTCGACAAGAACGGCATGTGGACGAAGGAGGACGGCAAGCCACTGAGCGAGGTATTCCCAGGTGGTGTCGAGCGTGACAACGAAGGACGTATCATCAAGGGCAAGACTGACCAGTACGAGGATTTGGCCATCGTCTATGAGTACGATGCCAAAGGGCAGATTGCACGCATCACCTATGCCGTCTATATGGATGGCGGCTCTATTGACACCTTCACCTATAACGACAATGGTGACATGGTGAGTGCCTCAACGCAAGCAACAGGAATGGATGCCTATGACGAAGAGACGGGCGAAGAGGCAGCACCTGTTGTCAGTCACTTCAAGATTCTTGAACGTGACAATCACGGCAACTGGACGAAGCGTGAGTGCGACGGCCTCGTTCAGACGCGCAAGATTACCTATTACGAGTGATGTTTACTCTGCCTTCCGCAATCTTATATACAGTTGGAAGAGGGCGGGCAGAATAAGACATAGTGAGCATCCGAGTGCCATATACACGGCACGCTGATCACCGCCGAAGATATCCACGAGTTGGGTGTCTTCGGCGTTTGGTATGAGGTTCGCTATGAGGTAGGCAGCAGAATTGTTGACCCAGTGGAACACCACACCTGGCAAGATGCTGTCCGTACGGTAGTACATCCAACCCAGGATAAGGCCGATAAGCGCGGCATGCACGAACTGCTGCACATTGCCGTGAACGGCACCGAAAATGAGGGCAGAGATGACAATGGGCACCCAGTGCCAGCGCTTGTCAAAGAGTTTCAGAAGCACACGCAGGATGGCACCTCGGAAGACGACCTCCTCAGCCAGTGGTGCCAGCATGCCGATGGCCAGATAACCCCAGCGGTTATGCATCATGTCTGCCAGCATGGCTTCCATCTCCTGTGGCATCTCATAGGGAATCTGCTCCGCCAGCCAGGTAGAGGGAATGATGGTGCCCAGAGTAAGAACGGCCGTCCATGCCATAACCGTCCACGGACGGCTCTGCAGATAGCTCCGCGATACAACGGCCCATTTAAGTAACAGAAAGAGCACGAGCGTCAGCACGCTACTGATGACAGAGACTATGATGATGCCGTTGGCATCGGGCAGGAGCGTGCCTTTGGCTGCCATATCTGCCACCTTGTCCATGGTCACACCGTTGTTATACATCTGTATGCCTGCCACTGCAAAAGTCATCAGCAACTGAATGAGCAGGAATGCGATGACATAAAGCGTCACCTCCAGTATCGTTCTTACGTATTTCATACTTTATCTATTTCTTGGTTTAACAGGTTCTCTGCTGTTTCTGCGTCCTGACGTAGCTGTGCCGCCAATGCCTCTGGAGAGTCAAAACGCTGTTCGTCGCGCAGGCGATGGATAAAGCTGACGGTCATGTATTGTCCGTAGAGCTTTCCGTCATGACGCAGGATATGCGTTTCCAGTGTGGTCTGCTTGCCGTTGAAGGTGGGACGCTGGCCGATGTTGGCAATGGCATGCTTCTGCTCAAGCGAATCTTCGAGACGTGCCTTGACAGCATAGACGCCATCAGCAGGAATGAGCTTATTGGGGTCATCGGGCTGTAAATTGGCAGTAGGAAAACCCAGATGTGTGCCGATATGCTCACCACTCACCACCGTGCCAGAGACGGTATAAGGATGGCCGAGTGCTTTGTTGGCCTCGTCAATGCGTCCCTCTCTCAGCATCTGACGGATGAGCGAAGAGTTGATTTCGCCTTCTGCAGGCAGTCCTTTCACCTCTATGCCTAGCTTCTGTCCATAGCGCTGGTAGTCTTCAAACGACTCCTTGTGACCTGCTATGCGGTGCCCGAAGTGGTTGTCGTAGCCCGTCAGCAGGGTGCGGACACCGAGTCGTTGCTTCAGCACCTGCTGCATGAAGTCATGGGCAGTGAGCTGTGCCATGTCGCTGGTAAAAGGCAACACGACGCACAGGTCGATGTCTGTCTGGGAGAGTAAAACGAGCTTTTCATCGAGGGTGGAGAGCGCTTGCGGTACGAAGCTTGCGCCTACCACGGCCTTCGGATGGCGGTCGAAAGTGATGACGCACGACGGCAGCCCTTGTTGTTCGGCTTCTTGTTGAAGACAACTGATGACAAAGCGGTGTCCGCGATGGACACCGTCAAACATTCCGATAGTGGCTACACACGGGCCCATTTCGGAAAGTGACTCGTTAAAATATATTGTCTTCATCTACTTTTTTCAAGTAATCGGTTGCAAAGGTACAAAAAAAATACTATCTTTGCAATCAAAAACAAAAATCTATGAAGAAATTGGCTTTGTCGTCCCTTGCTTCGGCGTTATTATTATTGGTCGTTAGCTTTGTATCTGTATTGTCAGCAGAAGCTGCCCAGACGGTTCCTTTCGGAAGAGGTAGCCTGACGGTAACAAGTGTGGCAAGAAATGCCGTAAGGGTCAGATATACCACCGCAGAAAGCGCACGGTGTACTACCCTTCCCGACTGGTTGTACGTGAAACATGACGAGGTGGCCAATGCTGACATCACGGTAGAGACCGATGCCCGTCATCAGGTGTTGTATGTCAAGGACAAGGCAGGACGTGTCGTCTTCACCGCAAACAAGCACGAACTGAACGCTGCAACCGTTGCCGGTGAACCCACCTGCGAGGCTACGCTAGCCTTTGTCTCGCCTGCCGACGAGTGTCTTTTCGGCCTTGGACAGTTTCAGGACGGCTACAGCAATGTGCGTGGACTCTCCCGCCGTCTGACCCAGGTCAACACCCAGATATCCGTTCCTATGCTACTCTCAAGCAAGGGCTACGGCATCTTGTGGAACAACTACGGATTTACCGACTTCAATCCCTGCAAGGAGCACGTATCGCTGACGAAGCGCAGCGGCGATGGCATCCGCGAAGAGGTGAATGTGACGACGACCGAGGGAGGCCGTCGCGAGGTACGTGAGCGACATATCTTCGAAGCCACCATCGACATTCCCGAAGCCGGCGACTATGCCCTGCTGCTCGATGTCGGACAGAAGATGGCACGACGCCATAACCTCACCGTTGATGGCCAGACGGTCATTGAGATGCAGAACCTGTGGCTGCCACCTACAGCCTCCACAATCGTCCATCTGGAAGCAGGCCGCCATACCCTGACGGCAGAGCTCACCAAGGACGACAAGCCCGTGCTATATTATAATAAGGTAAACAACGAGACGGTGTTCAGCTCTCCAGTAGCCGACGCCGTTGACTACACCGTGTTCATCGGCACCCCCGACGAAATCATCGCCACCTATCGCGAGCTGACGGGTGAGTGTCCGCTCATGCCCGACTGGGCACTGGGTTATATCCATTGTCGTGAGCGTTTCCACTCTTCCGACGAGATTCTCGAAACCGCCAACCGCTTCCGCGACGAGCAGCTGCCACTGAGCGTCATCGTACAGGACTGGCAGTATTGGGGCAAATACGGTTGGAACTCCATGCGCTTCGACGAGGAGTTCTACCCCGACCCAAAAGCCCTGACCGACAGCCTGCACCAGATGGGAATACACCTGATGGTCAGCGTGTGGTCGAAGATTGACAAGAACTCTGACGTGGGACGCCAGATGGAGGGCAGCGGGTACTACATCCCCGGCACCGACTGGATAGACTTCTTCAATCCTGCTGCCGCAGCCGCCTACTGGAAAAACTTCAACGAACGACTGGTACCGCTGGGCATTGATGCCTGGTGGCAGGATGCCACGGAGCCCGAAAACGACGACCTGGTAGGCCGACGTGTCAACAACGGGAAATGGGCAGGCGAACAGGTGCGTAACGTCTATCCCCTACTGGTTAATAAAACAGTATATGAAGGACTCCAACAGACCCTCTCTAACTCCCCCTGTTTAGGGGGAGAACAAGGCTCCTCCCCTAAACAGGGGAGGTCGGGAGGGGTCTTTATTTTGACCCGCTGCGGCTTCCCGGGCATACAGCGTTACGGTTCGGCTCTGTGGAGCGGTGACGTGGGTAACGACTGGGAGACCTTCCGTCGTCAGATTGTGGCTGGTCTCGGCCTGCAGGCAGCAGGCATCCCCTGGTGGACCTACGATGCCGGTGGCTTCTTCCGCCCTGGCGACCAATACACCAACCAGGAATACATCGAACGTATGCTCCGTTGGATAGAAACCAGCGTCTATCTGCCCCTGATGCGTGTGCATGGCTACATGAGCAATACTGAGCCCTGGAACTACGGTCCCGAGGCGCAGCAGATCATTGCCGGCTGCCTGCAGCAGCGTTACCGTCTCATGCCTTACCTGAAGAAATGTGCCGAACGAGTTGCCAACGAAGGATACACCCTGATGCGTCCGCTCGTCTTCGACTTTGCCGACGACCCCCAGGCGTTGCAACAGAAATATGAGTACATGTTCGGCCCTGCCTTGCTCATCAGTCCCATCACAGAGCCCAACGTGACGCAATGGAATACCTATCTGCCTAAGAATGAGGGCGGATGGTACGACTACTACACGGGCAAGCACTACGACGGCGGACAGACGGTCACCACGTCCGTTGACCTCACCCGCATACCCGTCTTCCTACGTGCAGGCAGTGAGTTCAAGCAACTTCTAGAATAAAACGGAATGTTAAATAAATGTAATTGCAGACTATAATCTCTAAACTCTAAACTCTGAACTCTAAACTTTTTTGTACCTTTGCACCGCAAAACCGGACTTGTAGCTCAGTTGGTTAGAGCAACAGACTCATAATCTGGA
>CAMVQS010000049.1 GCA_947169685.1 uncultured Prevotella sp.
ACCTCCGGATTATGAATCCGACGCTCTAACCAGCTGAGCTACCCCGCCATTTTGCAAATTGCGGGTGCAAAGGTAATACAAAGTTTTGAATTGGCAAAATTTTGTGCCATAAAAATTGAAATAAAAATAATTTAGTTAATTCCTTTGGTGTTTTAAACTTTTCTTTGTAACTTTGCCAACAACAACTAAAAATCTATCAGACAAATGAAGAGATTGACCATTGAATACCCTCTGAATACCAAGTCGCCCAACATTGTGTGGGGCATGATTAGTACGGCCGAAGGTTTGCAAAAGTGGCTGGCCGACATCGTTGTGAACAACGGAGATAGTATGACGTTCACATGGGGACACCCTTGGACGGACCGTGACACAAAGACGTCGCAGATTCTGGAATGTGACAAAAATAGTCATATCCGTATGAAGTGGGACTATCAGGAAGAGGACCCGCAAGCATTCTGGGAGATACGCTTAGAGCCAAGTGAGCTGACTGGCCATCTTAATATGTTGATAACCGACTATGCCGATGCTGACGACATTGATGACCTGCGTGGTATCTGGGATGATAATCTTGACAGGCTGCATCGTGTCAGTGGGTTGTAAAATGAAAATCAAGTATTTAAAGGGATAAGGAATAAAAAAGATTAAAGATGTGCGTGTCTTTAATCTTTTTTGTGTACCTTTGCCGCCTGAAATATGTTTCGCATCAAAAAATTAGACATATTTATTGCCAAACAGTTCCTCTTGCTGTTTGCAGGAACGTTCTTCATCTGCCAGTTTGTGCTGATGATGCAGTTCCTGTGGCGTTATGTTGATGACCTCATAGGAAAGGGCCTCTCGCTGACGGTATTGGCACAATTCTTCTGGTACATGGGACTGATGCTACTGCCTCAGGCATTGCCGCTGGCTATTTTGCTGTCTTCGCTCATTGCGTTTGGTAATCTGGGTGAGAGTTCGGAGTTGACAGCTATTAAGGCGGCAGGTATTTCGCTGATGCAAGCTATGCGCTCGCTCATTGTCATTACGCTGATTATTACTGGTATCTCGTTCTATTTTCAGGATGTCATAGGTCCAGAGGCCAATAAGTCGTTTGGACAGTTGTTGCTATCGATGAAGCAGAAGAGCCCGGAGGTGGAGATTCCTGAGGGCATTTTCTACGATGGCATTCCCAACTGCAACCTCTATGTGCAGAAGAAAGACATGGAAACGGGCAAGCTCTACGGCATTATGATTTACCGTCAGAACGGCAGTTACGAGGACCATGCCATTATTCTGGCAGACTCAGGTATGCTACAATCGACAGCAGAAAAGAAGCATTTGCTGCTGACACTGTATAGCGGAGAGTGGTTTGAAAACATGCGTTCGCAGGATATTGCCGGTAGCGCCAACGTGCCTTATCGTCGCGAGACTTTCAGTCACAAGCGTATCGTACTCGATTTCGATGGTGACTTCAATCTGGCAGATGTCAGCGGTATTGCAGCCAGTGCAAAGGCAAAAAGCATACGTAAAATATACCATGACCTAGATTCCATCCGTGAGTTTAACGACTCTGTGGCACATGCATTCTACGGTGAGGGACAATACATGACGTACAAAAAGCCTCAAATTGAGAAGAAGGATTCCTTGAAAGCTGTAGCAGCTGCCGCCAAGGAAAGCGTTGACTTTGACTCCATTTTCGGTAAGCTGAAGGCTGAGGAGAAGCAACGTGTGGTAAAAGATGCAGCCGAGCATGCACGTGCTGCACAGATGGATTTGGAAATCAAAAGTGAATACTCGGAAATGCTGAATCGCAACGAGCGTCTCCATGAGTTGGAGGCCCTGGGAAAGATCACGTTGGCATTGTCGTGTGTTATCTTCTTTTTCATTGGTGCACCATTGGGTGCCATCATCCGCAAGGGCGGACTAGGTGTGCCTGTTATTGTCTCCGTCTTGGTGTTTATCGTGTTCTACATCTTTGACAACACAGGTTTCCGTATGGCTCGTGCTGATGAATGGACGGTAGCCTTTGGGCGGTGGATAGGAACGGCTGTGTTGACACCTATTGCTGTTTTCTTTACCTATAAAGCAAATAACGACTCTGTTGTCTTCAACATAGATCTCTATAAAAATTTGGCCATGCGTATGCTGGGATTGCGAATGAAACGTAATATTACTCGCAAAGAGGTTATCATTGAAGATCCGAGGTACGCAGAAGATCGTCAGAAGCTGGTGGAGATCAACGAGAAAGTGGACACTTACACACAGGAGCACAAGCTGTTGCGCTGGCCGAACCCCATCAAGGTGTTCTTCCGTCCTGGCGATGACCACGATATTGCAGAAATCAATGAAGTACTTGAGGAGACGGTGGAGAATCTCAGCTATTCAAAGGATAAGATTATCCTGAGCGAACTGAACAACATCCCCATCATGGCAACTCACGCCCATACCCGTCCGTTTGTACGCAAATGGCTGAACATCGTCACAGGACTGATTCTGCCCCTGGGTATCTTCTTCTACTTCCGCATGCTGCGTTTCCGTTTCCGTCTGCACCGTGACCTGAAGAATTTGCGTCAGGCGAGCGACAACATCATTGCGCGTATTGATGAGAAATTCATATAATATATATAATAAGGTATAAGAATCGAACTACTGCTACATATATGGAAGAATTTAGGCTAAACACCATTGATGAGGCTCTTGCGGATTTTAAGCAAGGCCAGTTTGTCATCGTTGTGGATGATGAAGACCGCGAGAATGAGGGCGACCTCATTATTGCCGCAGAAATGATAACACCTGAAAAGGTGAACTTTATGCTGAAATATGCGCGTGGCGTGCTTTGCGCCCCCATTACCATCAGCCGAAGTGAAGAGCTGGACCTGCCACGTCAGGTGCAGGACAATACTTCGGTGCTGGGTACTCCCTTTACTGTTACCATCGACAAGCTGGAAGGATGTACAACAGGTGTCAGTGCACACGACCGTGCCGCAACCATCAAGGCGTTGGCCGATCCAACATCGACACCACAGACCTTTGGACGTCCTGGACACGTCAATCCTCTGTATGCCCAAGAGCATGGCGTCCTACGCAGAAGCGGGCATACCGAGGCGGCCATAGACCTCTGTAAGCTGTGCGGTCTCTACCCTGCAGGAGCTCTGATGGAGATTATGAATGACGATGGTACTATGGCACGACTGCCTGAACTGACGGTCTTTGCCAAAGAACATCAAATGAAGATTATCAGTATCAGGGATTTGATAGCTTACCGTCTGAAGAAAGAGTCGCTCATCGAGGTGGGTGACATGGTGGATATGCCGACAGACTATGGTCACTTCAAGCTCGTTCCCTTCCGTCAGTCAAGCAATGGATTGGAGCATCTTGCACTCGTCAAGGGAGAATGGAATGAAGATGAGCCCGTGCTGGTTCGCGTCCATTCGTCATGCATGACAGGCGATATCCTCGGAAGTAAGCGCTGTGACTGTGGCGAACAGCTGCACAAGGCAATGCAAGTTATTGAGAAAGAAGGCAAGGGTGTGCTTATCTATATGCAGCAAGAGGGACGCGGTATTGGACTCATGAACAAGATTGCCGCCTACAAACTGCAGGAGGAGGGTTACGACACCGTTGATGCTAACGTGCACTTGGGCTTTAAACCCGATGAACGTGACTACGGTTGTGGTGCCCAGATGCTGCGTCACCTCGGTGTACACAAGATGCGCTTGTTGACCAACAACCCTGTGAAACGCGTGGGATTGGAAGCCTACGGACTGGAAATCGTAGAGAACGTGCCCATAGAAGTAACGCCAAACGAGTACAATCTGCGCTATCTGAAGACCAAGCAGGACCGCATGGGGCACACGCTACATTTAAAGTAAACTGAAAGAACAAAAACCTAAGCTTATGATAAATAAAAATTCTATGAGTGCAAACAGTCTGCGCCTTTGGCTGTTACTCACAGCTATGCTACTCACGATCCTTTCGCCCAATGAGTCGAAAGCTCAGCAATCGGTGAAGGAGCCGTTCCATATCTACTCCGACTACATATACAATATCAGCGAATACCACAAACAGTTTCCACATGTAGAGTTCGTATATGGCAATCCCAACCTGAGCACGGCAGGTTTCTTGATTGTCGTTGAACCCTATCCAGAACGAGCATGGGCATCACCGCTTCACACGTCTAAAGTATCCAGTAACGATTTCAGGGTATGGATTGAAGCCGGACAACAAGGATCAAACGGATGGAACAGGTTCGGTCTTTTCACTGGCAACAACCAGACGTTGCAATACCTGGACATACACCGTAAGAACAAGTCGGCCTTTGCCCTTTATATCAGCAAAGATGAACTGATTGAGCGCGTTCCCCATGGGGATCTACGCAACATCACACCCATCTTTAATTTTGATATTAAGATTATGTTTGCCCGCTCCCTCACGGCCAAATGGCCCATGGAGTCAGCTGACCCTATCGCATACCCTGGCAGGGTGACACTCTGGCATTTCCATTTCTACCCCAGCGAGGTTTTCCTCAACAACAAAGTCGAATGGACGGACGAGGCCCATTTGTATATGGAGAAATATCCCAAGAAGAAGTATTACTTCGACAGGGAGATGGTGTGGCAGGATGCCGGATGGTATTTCAACTTGAGCTACAAACAGAAGAATTACATCAAGGAGAAAATCAACGACAACCACTACGTCATACTGACCTTCTGGAAAGACGAGGCACACACACAGCCACTAAACATTGAATATTTCAAGAACAACCTTTGGATAGGCGGTTTTTCGGACAACCCCGACGACATGGAGACAGAGAAAAACTACGTGGCCTATCCCCACAAAGGATTTGACGATTGGACGCTGTTCGTTCCCTGGCGAGCCATCGACTATTGGTGGAAGGACGGCATTAGATCCACCAAGGATAACCACATCTGTTATGGCTACTACACGCTAACCCTTAGCAACGATGGCAAGACGCCAGCCACCAATCACGATTTCGACAATTCAGGGTGGCTATCTATTGATAAAGGCTATGAAGAACCCAATCCTGAGGAGGAAGAAAGAAGAAGGAAAATAGAAGCATGCAAACACCTGAACCGTGAGTATCATTTAGACCACCGAGGCACCCATAGTGAACTTGTTGCGGGTGGATGCACAAGAGAATCTGATCTCTATTGGGTTTGGTCTTCATGCAAAGACTGTGGCGTTTCTTTTGACCATGAAGATCTCTACGAGCCAATCGGCGACCGGTGCGTGGCACACAACATGAAAGAAGTAAGCCGAACCCCCATTCAGATAATCAAAGAAGTAACAGGTGTTGATGGAAATATCATCTTCGAGACAACTGTATATGATGTCTTGTACAAGTGTCAGAACTATTGTTGCAACTACCAGATGCACAAAAAAGAATATAGTGAAAAAACGAAGATCGTAGATCCGAAAGAACCAGAACCACCAACGCCGCCTATTCCTACCCCAAAGCCGAAATGCCCACCACACGACTGGATATATTCCTCAACGGTGAATTGGGGGAAAGACCGAATATCGAAGGAGCACTTATCGCTGCCACCGTACGACGAGCCAAAGGCGCATCTGTCACTCGACTCCACCGCCATCGACATGAACAGAACACGTGCCTATACGTATATTTCTGCCCAGCCCGTCAGCCGACAGCAGTGGTTAGATCTCAATCGCGACAACAACTACCTGGGAATCTCGAAAGATGATGTTGGACTGCTGACCGGCATCACTTATCAGGAGGCATACGACCTGATTGCCAAGCTGAACGAAGACAACAAAGGGGATTCCCCGAGAATCACATTCTCTTTGCCCACCGCAGAGGAAATGAGACAACTATTGAAGGACGGGCAGTTGGATAAAGAACAAATAGAACTCCAGCACATCACGTCGTTCTATGTCGATAGCATTGAAGTTTATGACGGCAAGGGCAGACTCGTACCTGCCAACAAACTGGCCACGGCACCCGAAGGAGCCAAAGTACGCGTCATGGTGGGTTGCATGGACATGAACGGACAGGTCAAGATGGTTGACATCTCCACATACAGCAAAGAGATAGCCTTCTTCCTGAAAGCTGTCACGTCAGGAGAGGAAGTCATCAGGACACATGTCCAGCACGGCAGGATGTACCATATCTACATCAGGACATGCCGACGATGTGGAAAGACGGAGCCTATCAGTGAAAACATTTTCTATAACATGAGGTATCACAAACCTTTTATCAATGACTAACTATTTATTCTAAAAATCAAAACACAATGAAAAAAAGAGCAATGACTTTCTTGGCAGCTGTCCTGCTGACAGCGGGAGCTACCTACGCACAGGGACAATTCCCCACCGTCTATTCAAACATGATTAATGAAATGGCTTTCCCATGGACCATGAATCACGTCTGGGACGATGTAGTTAACTGCAGATCAGGACAAGGACTGGGTCTCGTGGCACCAGGAGCAAAGAAAATTGTTAGCACCATCAATCTGGGAGAAGACTATGTCGGTCCAAGCAAATGGGAGCACGAGTTCTATCCCAATGGACTGATAAAGAGTGATGATGCCCTTAACGGGAAGCACACCTATAACTACGATAACCAGTGGCGCCTGCAAAATATAGCCAGGATCAACGGAGAAGTTGAGTATAAATACATTTATAACCAACAGCAGCAACTCGTCAAATGCCTATATAGCGGTGGTGTTACCGACGAATTTGAATATACTTATGGAGCCGACGGAAAGTTGACTAAGATTGTTAAAGCCGGTTCTGAACGCTATTCCTTCAAGGACAATCAACTGGTCAAGACCGAATTTATTAGTGAATACGCGACGCAATTGCCCATCACCTATACCTATGACCCACAGGGACGTTGGAAGGGTTATACCAGCATTGTGGAGGACGGCATGGACGAAGTTTTCACATTCAAGATCCAAGTAACCTACAACTATACTGGCAACAATCCGTTTCCAACCAGCGTGACAAGAAGCAGTGTTGAGTACGACCCCAAACGTAAAAGGAACATCGGGAAGCCACAGGTAACCACCTTCCGTTGCACCTATACGTTCGACAGTAAAGGCAACTGGACATCATGGAAAGCCACGGGAGGCTATGGAGCATGGCATATCACCCGCACCATCACCTATTACACAGATGAAGAGGTAAAGGCTGCAACTGCCGAACTGGAACAGGCCAGAAAGGGTACTACACAAGACAATGGTCAAAGGAAAGAAGATTTGTGGGAGTTTTGATACGAAAAACAAGAAAAAACCGACACTTTTTTTCGTTTTGACAAAATAATTGCGTAATTTTGCACGCTGAAATATAATTTTCATAGAAAAATGGCACAACTATCTAACCGTCTGCAAAGACTTGCACCGTCAGCCACGCTGGCTATGTCGCAGAAAAGCTCTGAAATGAAGGCACAGGGCATTGACGTGATTAACATGAGTGTCGGTGAGCCCGACTTCAATACTCCGGATCATATCAAACAAGCAGCAAAACTGGCTATTGACGAAAACTATTCCAGGTACTCTCCTGTCCCTGGCTATGCAGAATTGCGTCAGGCCATTGCCCGCAAGCTGGAACGGGAGAATCAGTTGCATTATCTGCCTTCTGAAATCCTCGTGTCCAATGGTGCCAAGCAGAGTGTCTGCAATACCGTCATGGCACTGGTTAACCCTGGCGACGAGGTCATTATTCCTGCGCCCTATTGGGTGAGCTATCCGCAAATGGTGCTGCTGGCAGGTGGCGAGCCAGTCTTTATTGAGGCACGTTTCGACCAGAACTTTAAGATAACACCAGAACAACTGGAGGCAGCCATTACGCCGAAAACGCGCATGCTGATACTCTGTTCGCCCAGCAACCCCACAGGCAGTGTCTATTCGAAGGAAGAACTCGCAGGTCTCGCAGAGGTAATTAAGCACCACGATGACCTGTTCGTGTTGGCCGATGAGATTTACGAGCATATCAACTACGTAGGAAAACACGCAAGCATTGCCCAGTTTGAGGGTATGAAGGAACGTAGCATCATTGTGAACGGTGTTTCGAAGGCTTATGCCATGACAGGTTGGCGCATCGGCTATATTGCCGCTCCCGAGTGGATTGTCAAGGGTTGCAATAAGCTGCAGGGCCAATACACCAGTGGACCGTGCTCTGTGAGCCAGAAGGCTGCAGAGTTTGCCTATACCCAGAGCCAAGAGTGCGTGGAGCAGATGCGTCAGGCTTTTGAGCGTCGTCGCAATCTGATTGTGGAACTGGCCAAGGACATTCCCGGTCTTGAGGTCAATGTGCCCGAAGGCGCGTTCTACCTGTTCCCCAAGTGCAGCAGCTTCTATGGCAAGAGCGATGGAGAAACGACTGTTAACAACTCTACGGAGCTGGCACTCTACCTGCTGGAGAAAGGTCACGTCGCTACAGTGGGTGGAGACGCTTTCGGCGATCCTGAATGCTTCCGCATGAGCTACGCAACAAGCGATGAAAACATCCGCGAAGCCATGCGACGCATCAAAGAAGTGTTGTCAAAACTAAAATAAATGAGAAATATCAAGTTAAAAAATATTAACTCATTGTTTAGTCCGCCCGAATTTACTATCTTTGCCGAAGTATAGAGACCTTAAAAGGGCTCTAAAGGGATACTAAGACAATGTAATTATCGTTATATCAGAAACATAACAAACTTAATTTTTAACAAATAACTAAAATCAAAAAAATTAAAATTATGGCAACTACACAAAAAACAGCAGCCCCAGCTAAGAAAAGCACGGGCTTCCAGGGAATCAAAGCAGCGTTCTGGATCATCGTTGTATGTTTCATTCTCGCAGTTTGTTTCTTCCAGTTCTTCCTCGGTAACAGCGACCACATCGCTGAGAACGGTGAGGTTATTGACGGTAACATTTGGGGTACCATCTACAAAGGTGGTGTCGTTGTGCCTGTCATCTTGACCCTGTTGTTCACCGTTATCGCTTTGTCTATCGAGCGCTGGCTGGCTCTGAACACTGCATTCGGTAAGGGTAAGCTCCCCAAGTTCGTGGCTAACATCAAGGCTGCCCTGAACGCTAACGACTTCGTTAAGGCTCAGCAGCTCTGCGACGCTCAACGTGGTACCGTAGCTAACGTTGTTGGTGCTTCTCTGAAGGCTTACAAGGACATGGAGGCTACTGCAGGTATTAAGAAAGAGCAGAAGATTGCCCGCATCCAGCAGGCTCACGAGGAGGCTACTCAGCTTGAAATGCCTACTCTGACCATGAACATGCCGATTATCGCTACCATCGTTACACTGGGTACCCTGACCGCTCTGTTCGGTACCGTTGTAGGTATGATCCGTTCATTCGCAGCTCTGGCAGCTGGTGGTGGTGCTGACTCTCAGGCTCTGTCACTCGGTATTTCTGAGGCTCTGGTTAACACGGCATCAGGTATCTTGACATCTTGGGTAGCCGTTGTAGCTTACAACTACTACACGAACAAGATCGACAAGCTGACATTTGCCCTCGACGAAGTTGGTTATTCAATTGCTCAGACTTACGAAGCTAACCACGCAGAAGAGGCTTAATTTTTGCTAACCCTTTAAAACATTTATCGCTATGGGTAAAGTAAAAATTAAGAAGAGTGACATCTGGATTGACATGACTCCTATGTCAGACGTGATGGTGCTTTTGCTGACTTTCTTCATGATGACGTCAACGTTCGTCACACCGGAGCCAGTACAAGTCAACACGCCTCAGTCGCAGTCAAAGGTCAAAGTGCCAGATGTGGACGTGCTCAATATTCTTGTCAACCCTGACGGCAAGGTGTTCATGAGCATGGACAAGATGCCTGACTTGGAGCAGACGATTGTGGCTCTTCTGGAGAACAACAATCTGCCCGCCCTGTCGCCGGCACAAATGAAGGCCTTTAAGGACGACCCCATGTTCGGTATTGGCCTGAGAGAACTGCACAGCTATCTGGATAAGAAGCAGGGTGATCGAGTAAAGATTCTGCCCACCAAGGGTATTCCTACCGATAGTATTGCAGGTGGTATGAGCGAATTCCAACAGTGGGTAAAGGAAGCCAAGAAGTCTGCCAAGA
Organism: uncultured Prevotella sp.; assembly: GCA_947169685.1. Lineage (GTDB taxonomy): Bacteria > Bacteroidota > Bacteroidia > Bacteroidales > Bacteroidaceae > Prevotella. The sequence continues at coordinate 10,045 of CAMVQS010000049.1, forward strand.
ACTCACTGACGCTGGACTCTCATGAACTGAAGATTTGCATCAAGGCAGATAGCAAGACTTCTTACAAAACTGTGAAGAAACTGATGTCTGAACTCCAGGATATGGAGGAAAACCGTTATCAGTTGATTACATCGTATAAAGTAGCAGAAACTAAGGAGGTAAAGTAACATGGCAAAACAGAAAGCAAGCAAACAGAAAAAGATGAATGTCCGCGTTGACTTCACGCCGATGGTGGACATGATGATGCTTCTGATCACGTTCTTCATGCTGTGTACCACGCTCCAGAAGCCACAGGCGATGCAGTTGACCATGCCAAGTAACGATCAGAACATTCAGGATCAGGACCGTAACGAAGCGAAAGCTTCTCAGACAATGACGTTCTACCTTGCAGGTAACGACAAGTTGTACTATGTTGAGGGTATCACGAAGTACGACGACCCGACGTGCCTGAAGGAGACGACATACGGTGAGACAGGTATTCGCGACGTCCTCTTGAACCACAAGACTGAAGATGGAACCTATCCGGTTGCCAAGATCAGGAAAGCAATGAACGAGCTGGAAAAGGAAAGAAAGGATAAGCCCGATGTACCCGATTCTATTTGGGAGAAGAAACTCGCCGAGATCAAGAAGGGTAACATTGAAGGCGAACCCAAGAAAGTTCCTACGATGACTATCATCATCAAACCGTTGGACGTTGCTACCTATGACAACATGGTGACGGTTCTCGATGAAATGCAGATTAGCGGTATTAATACATACGTCATTGATAAGGTTACCGAAGACGACCAGAAGCTTCTGACGTTGAAGGGAATCAAGTATGAATGATTGTTTAACTTTTAAATGTATTAAGAATTATGGCTAAAATTGATCTTATAGACAATAGTTGGGTTGATCTTGTTTTTGAAGGCAAGAACCAAGCCTACGGCGCTTATCAGTTGCGCAAGAACACTGGCAAGCGTAATCTGTGGTCGATCTTCATTATGCTCATTGCCGCTGCTCTCATTGCTGCCGTTGTCGGCGCAAATGCTATCATCAGTGCTGCCAGCGAAGGCGATGCCGAAATTGCTGCAGATGTCAACCTTTCTGCTCTGGCTGAGAAAAAGCCCGAGGTAGAGGAAAAGGCACCTGTAAAGGTAGAAGAGGCTAAGCCCGTTGAGCAGGTAAAGAGCTCTATTAAGTTCGTTCCCCCTGTAGTTAAGGAAGATAAGGACGTACGTGAAGACAAGGAGTTGAAGAGTCAGGACGAGTTGAACGAGACGAAGACCGCCATTGGTGGATTCGACGTAAAGGGTAATACCGACGATGCCGATGCACAGGTGCTGAAGGCTGTCGAGGAAGTTGCCCAGCCCGAACCGAAACCTGCTGAAGACAAGATCTTCGACGTCGTTGAACAGCAGCCTACATTTAAGGAAGGTGATGTTCGTGCATGGCTTGCACGTAACATGCAGTATCCTCCTGTGGCAGCTGAGAACGGTATTCAGGGTCGTGTTGTTGTAGGTTTCGTCGTTGAGCGCGACGGTTCAATCTCTCACGTCCAGGTGCTCCGCGGTGTTGACCCATCTCTCGACAAGGAGGCTGTTCGCGTGGTTAAGTCCATGCCGAAGTGGAATCCTGGTATGCAGAATGGTTCTCCCGTTCGTGTTAAGTACAACGTTCCTGTTCAATTTAAACTGCAGTAAGATGAATCGATTATTCAACGTAACTGTTGGATTAACTCTCATATTAGGTTTGTTGTCGGCTTGTTCCGACAACAAACCTAAACATAGTAAATACACCCGTACTGATACTTTCTCATCAGGTGAGATTGCATTTGCTGCCGACGAGAGTTTCAGTCCAATTATCAATGAGGAAGTAAAAGTCTTCGAAGCTACCTATCGGGACGCTATCCTGCATCCCGTCTATACTGACGAGTATGCAGCTATGGAGATGCTTCTGAACGACTCTGTATGCCTTATTTTCGCTTCGCGTACCTATACTGAGAAAGAAGAGAAAGCCCTGAAAGCTCTCGGCGGAGCTCCTGTCTCCATGCCCATCGGCTATGATGGACTCTCACTGATTGTCAATACAGCTAACCCTGATACCTGCATTACGGTAAATAATATCCGCCGTATCCTCAGTGGTGAAGTGTCGAAGTGGAAACAACTTAATCCCAACTCAAAGCTGGATAGTATTGATGTCGTTTTCGACAACAGGAATTCCAGTACTGTACGCTGGTGTGTTGACTCTATTTTGGGTGGTAAACCCATCAATAGTCCCAACATCAGCGCAGTTAAGACGAGTGCCGAGGTTGTCAACTATGTTGAGCGACATGCCAACTCTATTGGAATCATTGGTTCCAACTGGCTCAACGACAAGCGCGACACGACGAACGTCACCTTCAAGAAGAATATTCAGGTAATGTCGGTAAGCCGAATGGATACAGCCACAGCAATGAACTCCTGGAAGCCTTACCAATATTATTTATATAACGGCAACTATCCGCTGATACGAACCATCTACGCTCTGTGCACAGATCCCATTCATGGACTGCCCTGGGGCTTCACACAGTTCGTTTCTTCACCCAAGGGACAGCTCATCATTTTCCGTTCGAGCCTCTTACCCTATCGCGGAGATTTGACCGTCCGAGAAGTTAATGTTCGTAAATGACATAAACTTTTGCAGATATGAAACGTCATACGATTGACAACTGAATGTAGAACTTAAAACTCAATGATTATGAAAGCTATCAAATATTTGTTTATTGGAGCACTGATGTTAGTATTCAGCGTTCCCGCTGTAGCCCAGGACGAAGACCAGGCTACCATCAATGCCATCACTAAGGTCATTAAGGAGAACAGAGGTGGATTCGATGCCATCAAGGACCAGGTGAAGGATGTTTATAAAAAGAACAAGAAGAACCCGAAGGTGCTCACTGCTATCGGCGTAGCCTTCAAGGAAGTGAAAGACACAGCTAATGCTCGTGAATACGCTAACCTTGCACTGAAGGTTGCCAAGAACCACTATGCCCCCGCACGTATCCTGCTGGGTGACATCGAGGCTATTGCTGACAATGCAGGTCCTGCAGCTTCTCAGTATCAGATGGCTATTGACGACGACCCGAAGAATCCCGAGGGTTACTTCAAGTATGCCAGCGTTTATCGTAAGGTAAGCCCCAGACTGGCTGTTGCCAAGCTTGATGAACTGGCTAAGCAGCGTCCTGACATTGCTGTCAATGCAATGAAGGCCCGTTTCTGGTTCGACGACAAGGAATTTGACAAGGCCATCGAGGCCTATAAGATGGATCCTCTGGCTAAGCTCGATCGTGGTGATTTGACCAATTTTGCCACTGCTCACTACTTCACAGGTAAGCACGCTGACGGTCTGCCCATCGTTGAGGAGGGTATCAAGCGCTTCCCCCGTCATGCTCCGTTCAACCGTCTCGGTATGTTCTTCAACTACGAACTGGGTAATCACGAGAAGGCTCTTGACTTTGCTAACCGTCTGTTCACCGCTTCTGACAGTCTGAAGGCTTCTTGGATGGACCACTTCTATCATGGTCTCTGCCTGCAGGGTGCTCGCAACGACTACGATGGAGCCATTGACAAGTTCAAGACCGCTCTGGGCATGGAGGTTCCTGCCACTAACCGCATTAGCCTCATTCAGAGCATCTATCAGGCATATTCTGCCAAGGGTGATTTCGACAATGCCATTAAGTTCTATAACGACTACCTTACTGCTAAGGGCAACCCCACAGCTAACGACTACAACTCTTTGGCTCGTATGTACACCAAGCATGCCGATGAAGTTCCTGAAGCAGAAAAGGAACAGTGGCTCATGAAGGCCGACGCCACCTATGGCGAGGCTATTGCCAAGTTCCCTGCTAATGCAGAGTACCTGAACATCCTCCGTGCCCGTCTGAACGCTGGTATCGATGCTGACATGTCACGCGGACTGGCAAAGCCCTATTACGAGGCTGCTGCCAACATTCTTGCAGCTAAGGCTGACCGTTCTGCTGCTGAGACCACCCGTCTCGTAGAGTGCTACCGTTACCTCGGCTGGTACTACAACGAGAAGGCTGACAAGGCAACCTGTCAGAGTTACTGGCGCAAGGTGAAGGAGCTCGACCCGGCCAACACCGAGGCCGACCAGTTCCTGCAGTAATAATGGTAAAAAATAAGAGAGGGTGTACCTGTTGGTACACCCCTTTTTTATGCCTTGAAGATGGAGAAGTTGACGCTGCCGTACTGGCGGTGCTCCACGAAGTGAGGATGCTGTGAGAAATCGTTGTCCTTGCCGTGCTCAAAGACGAACAGCCCGTCTTCCTTCAGAAGTTGGTGTTCAAAGATGAGGTCGGGAATTTGCGGCAGTTCCTTGAGTGCATAGGGCGGGTCGGCAAAGATGAAGTCGAACTGCAGGCGACAGGACTTGATGAAGCGGAACGTATCGGCACGGAGGGGCAGGCAGTCCTCCGTGTTCAGTTTCTTCAGACAGTCACAAATGAAGCGGTGGTGGTCACGGTCCAACTCAACGCTGGTGACGTGGGCACAACCGCGCGAGAGCAGTTCAAGGGTGATGCTGCCTGTGCCCGAGAAGAGGTCTAGGGCCTCTGTGCCTTCGAGATCCATATAGCCTGTCAGCACGTTAAAGATGTTCTCTTTCGCAAAATCGGTGGTTGGCCGCGCCTTGAACGAGCGCGGTATGTCGAAGTGACGGCCTTTATACTTTCCTGTGATAATTCTCATCGTCCTTTAACTATCAGTGTCATCAAGTCGTAGGTTAATCCGTCAATCTGTGTGACGGGCGAGCGGTTGAAGTCTGCTGTGGGGTTGATGATGTAGGCTCGCTTCAGGTATTTGCGCAGTTCGTCCAACAGCTGCTCTTTCTCAGGTATGTCACCGGCGAGGTGTAGCTCATCGTGCTCCTGTTGGAGATTGAGCTGCCGCCACACGTAGAGCAGGAAGTAAAGCGAGTCGTGCATGTGTTGCGCATCAAACGAATTACAGAACTTGAAACGGTTCTGCTGGAAGCTGAATACCTCAAGACGCTGGTCGTGAAAGTAGCCGAACAGCTTAGAGCGTATGCCCGTGAAACTACGTTGGTGGAGGTGTCTCCATACGGGAACCATGCAGCAGACGTATTGTACCTGTGGGTAGTGGTCGTCAATGACAACCTTCAGGTCTCGGTTGATGTCGAAGAGTGCTACGCTGTTCAGGTCTGGCAGCACATTGCTGAGTACGATGTTCTGCTGGCGCGAGGGGTAGGAATGGGTGTAAAGCTGCTCCTTGTCCTGTTCCTGGTAGAGGTTGACGGGTACCATGAGAGTTGGTGAATCCACTACAATCATGATACGCTGGTAGCTGTCAGCCAACAGGGGTGTGGTGTGGAATGCCTCACGCAGGTTGACAGCCATTGCAATCCCGTTCTTGACGTTGTATGGCTCGAAGACAATAGGCTGTTCAGCATTCGCTGTGTTGACCACAGTGAAACTGAGTTGGTTGTGGCTTAGCCTGATGATGAGTTTCTCGTTCATATATGCTAAAAGGCAATGCTGGCCACGCAAAGGGCTGCCAACAGCAGTGCTACAAGCCCTAAAACAATATTTGTCCAGCGGTTGTTTGTCATATTCGGATATTTTGTTTACCTTTGCAAAGGTAATAAATAATTTGGAATTAGGAATTAGGAATTAGGAATTATTAATGATTACGGACGAACTGACATACCGCATCCGCACGTCGATGGGACTTGTGCCTACCGACGAACAGGAACATGCCATTGGTGAGTTCTGCCGGTTTATGACCGACCGCCATGATCGTACGGCGATGCTGTTGCGAGGCTCCGCGGGAACGGGCAAGACGACGCTCGCTGCTGCTATAGTGCGAGCCCTGTTGTCACTGGAACAGAAGATCGTGCTGCTGGCTCCTACAGGACGCGCTGCCAAGGTCTTCTCGCTCTACTCCGGTCAACCTGCCTATACCATTCACCGTCGTATCTACCGCCAGCGTAATGCCGGTGACCTTTCGGCTTCTTTCCAGCTGAACTACAACACGGCGCAGGATACGCTGTTCATCGTTGACGAGGCATCAATGATAGCCAGCGGAAACGCAGAAGGAAATAGCATGTTTGGTACAGGCAGTCTGCTCGACGACCTCATGGAGTTCGTCTATGGGGGGCGCAACTGCAGGATGTTGCTCCTTGGCGATCGTGCCCAGTTGCCGCCTGTTGGTGAAGAGGACTCTCCTGCGCTGCAGACCGATGTCTTGCGGTCGTACTACTTGAAGGTGTATGAAGCCGACCTCAACCAAGTGCTGCGTCAGAGCGAGGCGTCGGGCATCCTGTGGAATGCTACGCGTATCCGTAGTCTTTTGGAAGCCAATTCCCTGCCTAAGATTCGCTTTGAATTCCCTGACATCCATGTTGTCACAGGTAATGACCTGATAGACCAGCTGGGCAGCAGCTATAGTCGGGCGGGGAAGGACGAAACCATTGTCATTACCCGTTCCAACAAGCGTGCTAATATCTATAATCAGGGCATCCGCAACAGGGTGCTCGACCGTGATGCCGAACTCTGTTCTGGCGACATGCTGATGATTGTGAAGAACAATTACTTCTGGGCAAAGAAAGATCTTGAGTTCCTGGCCAATGGCGACCGTGCCATCGTGCGACGTGTGCGTAACGAACAGGAGCTCTATGGTTTCCGCTTTGCCGAGGTCATAATGACGCTGCCCGACTACGACGACTATGAACTGACGGCCACCGTCTTGCTCGACACGCTGACCAGCGAGGCTCCTGCCCTGACACGTGAGCAGCAGACCCAGCTCTATGAAGGCGTGATGGCCGACTATGCCGATATCCGTTATAAGAGTGAGCGCATGAAGAAACTCAAGGAAGACCGCTTCTACAACGCCCTGCAGGTGAAGTATGCCTATGCCGTCACCTGCCACAAGGCACAGGGCGGACAGTGGGCACATGTCTATGTGGATCAGGGCTACATGACTGACGACATGCTGACGCCCGACTATATCCACTGGCTCTATACCGCCTTCACGCGTGCTACCGAACAACTCTATCTGGTCAACTGGCCTACAACACAGATTGAGGACTCTCCACCCTCAACTTAAGAAATGTCTCTCCCCTCTTAAGAAATGTCTCTTAACTCTCAACTCTTAATGATATACATCAACGACCGACTAAACGACTTCGACCTCGATGAGGCCTTAGCACAGCTGAGCGAACAGCGTCGCGAGCAGACCCTGCGCTTCAAGCATGAGGCAGGACGCCGACAAAGTGCAGCAGCCTATCTGCTGCTATGCGAGGCCTTACAGAAAGAATACGGCATCACGGAGAAACCCCTCTTTGACTATGGGGAACACGGCAAGCCAACTATTGTCGGACATCCCAACATCCACTTTAACCTGAGCCATTGTCGCGAGGCTGCCGTCTGCGTGGTCAGCAGTCAGCCTGTGGGCATCGACGTGGAGAGCTTTCGTGAATACAAGGACAGCCTGATACGTTACACTATGAATGAGCATGAGCAGCAGCTGATAGCACAGGCAGAGCGTCCCGAGGTAGAGTTTACGCGTCTGTGGACGCAGAAGGAGGCTGTGCTGAAGCTGCAGGGAACAGGTCTTCGCAATGACATGAAGACGGTGCTTACCGGCACCGACGTTGTTCGCACAGTGGTCAACTTGGAGCGTGGCTATGTGTATTCTGTAGCAGCTCTTTCTGCATGTCCTTGCGACTCTTCGACGTCGTAACCAGCCATACGCCACTGAACACCAACACCACAGCCAGCGCGTGAGTAGGCTTCAGTACACCGATGCCCATCAGCAGCGATGCAGCAACGGAAACCACAGGTTGCACGTAATTATAGACGGAAACCACCGTTGGGCGCAGGGTACGCTGTCCTATCATTGTCAGAATATAACCGAAGAACGTGCCCACACACACCACGTAAGCCACTTCCGCCCAGGTACGCGCAGACAGGTTAGCATTGATGGACGACAGCGCTTCGCCATACGTCAGGGGCAGCAGCATAACAACGCCCCATGTAAACATGTAACGGTTAATGGTAAACACGTTGTAACGCTGTATGAGCGGGCGGAAAAGCGACAGGTACAACGCGAAGCTGAACTGTGCACACAGGCAGAGAAGGTCCCCACGTAAGTCACCCACCTTATCATTCGCATGGGAAGCAGATGTCAGAATAAGTATCAAGGCACCTGAGCAGCCCATCAGAACGCCCGTCGCTTTCTTGCCAGTAATGGGCTCCTTCAGTATCAGCGCCGATAGTAACATGGCGAAGATGGGCATGGAGGTTGTTGCAATAGAAGCGTTGATGGGCGAGGTAATGCTCAACCCAATGGTATAACAGCACTGGTTCAAGATAAGTCCGAACAGCGCAGCACCCGCAAACATCAGCTTGTCTCTCCAAGGAACAGTCTCATGTTTAGCAAACAGTGATGCGATCCAAAACAGCACGCAAGCACCTGCCACGCGAAAAGTCACCATGCCCAGTCCGCTCACACCATTCATCATGGCTTCCTTGCCTATGGGTGCCATCAGTCCCCATCCGGCACAAGCGCCAAACATGCTCAAGTGTGCCAGTAGCGGACTATTCCCCCCAAAAGACTTTTTCATCTGTCAATCATTTTAATTAGTGAAAGTGAACACTGGATTCCTGCTGCAAAGTTACACATTTTTTTCTTCTTAAGTTTGGAAATGTCTGTTTTTTCGTAACTTTTTCCTTCTTCCATCAAAAGTCATTCTCCTGTCCCAGTGGCATTTTATTTCAAGGAGTAGCAGGTTCCTTCACTCTGGTTCCCAAAGATATTTGCTCATATCCACATGGCCGTTAGGCTTAAAAGTGATGCCTTCCTCTTCCAACAATGTCCGTTGACGAGACCAGCCGGGAGCCGTGCGCCCTACGATATTCACCACGCGGTGGCAAGGCAACTCTTCTGCCCCAGGCGCGCTCGACCTCTGGTCGCTTGCTACCGAAGGGACGCAAGAATACCTCAGCGTCCTCCCCACCATCCTCGAGTGACTCGGCCATCCCGCCCATGCCGCGATATGTCCGTAGGTCGTTACCTTGCCACGAGGTATCTGACTGACGATGTTCAGCACATCCTCGCCGAACATCCTCGCCTGCTCAGGCGTCATCTTATCGGGGTAATCTCGCATTTATCCTATTATATATTATTCTTGCCGACAAAGTTATAAACAATTTGGCACAAATCCAACTTATTGCCTATTTCTTTCCATAAAAATTGCTTGATCCTAAAATCCGCAACTAATAGTCATGCGGACTAATTTTGCCGTCTTGCCCTCCATCTGCGGAATCTCCAGCCACGACAGGTGCAATTACGTGTTGTCCTCGCCCAGTTTCCCCTTACCCCGTCAAGCATTATAGGGGCTTTATGCTGTCTTTGAGCCGCAAAGTCTGTTTCTCATCCGTCAGCAAGTGCAAAAGGGTTCAGATATGATTGGTTGTCCGTGTAGATGTTCAGTTCATAGTGCCTTGCCGTCCTTATCCATTTGGCAGGCACGCTGATGAACTTGAACACAAAGGCTTTGATGCGGCTTGTCTTCTTCAGTCCGAATGCTTTCGTGTCAAGCCTCCCCATGAGGAACTTGTAGAAGTTGTGTATGATTGCCGTCAGCAGCAGGAAGACCGTGTTCTCTGCCATGAAGGACTTTGGCAGTCTTGCCCATCCGAAGCCATTGTTCATGTCGTCAAAGATACGTTCCTTTCCACCTCTGAGGTTATAGAACTCCACAATCTCGCGGTTGGTTGATGTATAGTCGTTAGTCAGGATGCAGCGGTAAGTGTACTCGCCTTCCCACAAGTCCTGCTCACCGTCCATGCGACGCTCCCGCTGTATGACGAGGCGAT